>JAISNV010000021.1 GCA_031276035.1 Bacteroidales bacterium
AGTCTTCACAAATAATGGTTTCTAAAAGTATAATTATTACCTTATTTGTGATATTACTATCTTATTCCTGTAAACGTAACGAGGAAGCAACCAATCGCCTTTTTGTTGAAAACGCTACAACTGATACAATCTTTTTGGCGAATAAGTCACACACTGGCTATGTTCTTTTTTCTCCATCCGAATGTAAGGAATTTGCCAGTTCATATCAGCATTCAATATCGGAAATTATAGCCCAATATTACGATGGTGTAAAAGTCTACAAACTTGCTAACCCCACTTCCGACAGCATATTAATTTATGATGAGGGAGGAGTACATCAATACTATATTGAGGCTATGCCAAAAGTTACATGGTCACCACCATTAGTTTCATTACCACACGAAAACCATAGTTTCTTTAATATAAATTCTTGGGTCATTACAAAAGGAGGACTTGATGATGAATGGGATATTGCAACTTTTACTATAACTGAAGATGATTTTAAATAAAACTTTCAAAATCAGCTTTCTTGCGTATAGGTAAGTCATTACTAATTACACAAGTGGAATGCCTTATTCCGGTAGTGGTACACAGAAAACTTATTTATGAATAGAGAAATGAAAACACCTAATTTTGTACATCAAAAAAACCGATGAATCTAAACTCATCGGTTTTTATATAATTCAGTCAACTTATTTCAGGACACGACATCTATTTCTTTCTTTTCTTACTTCTATCATCTCCCTTTTTCTTATCGCCTTTATCTTTCTTCTTTTCTTTATTGTGATTTACCATCGAGTCTCCCACGTATTCAATATGATATCTATTGTCATGCCTGTGGTCAAAAGCATCAAAAACCTGATCCAAGTATTTTGATTCGATTTCAACAAAAGAAAAATTATCCATAATATCAATATGCCCGATTCTCATATCCCTGTTTTTAACGGTATCATTTAATACACCGATAATTCTTTGCGGCACAGTACCGGTTTTTCTTCCTAAGTTTATTTTAATAGTTGAGAAAGTTCCGGAATATTGTTTGTTGTTTTTGTCTCTGTCTCTGTCTCTGTCTCTGTCTCTGTCTCTGTCTCTGTCTGGTTTCTTTCTATCTCTATTGTCTTTTCTTGATTTATCAGAAGATCTTGACCTTCTATCCGAAGAATCTTCTTTCTCATCTACATTCAAATCGGGAGCATTTCTATAGTAATCTAAGAACCTGTTAAATTCAACAGAAACAAATCTTTGAATTAATTCTTCTTTGGAAAGCCATTCCAATCTTTTGTAAATTTCAGGTAAAAACGGAGCAATCTCCTCTTCATTAGACATATCAACATTTTCCATCTTGTTGATTATTTGGAAAAGTTGCTTTTGACAAACTTCTTTACCATTAGGAATTCTTGCTTTTACAAATTGGGTTCCGATGATTTTTTCAATTTGCTTGATCTTATGTTTTTCTTTCAGATTGATGATCGCTATTGATATACCGTTCTTATCGGCTCTTCCGGTTCTTCCGCTGCGATGAATATATTGCTCGGTTTCATCCGGCAAGTTGTAATTAATAACGTGGCTGAGGTTAAAAACATCCAATCCGCGTGCTGCAACATCAGTTGCAACAAGCATTTGAATATTTTTATTTCTGAATTTGTTCATTACATGATCTCGTTGAGCCTGTGATAAATCACCATGTAAGGCGTCTGCATTGTAACCGTCCTTAATTAAAGCATCTGCAACTTCCTGAGTTTCTATCTTCGTTCTGCAGAAAACAATTGCGTAAATGTTAGGATAATAGTCGGCAATTCGTTTCAATGCGAGGTAACGATTTTTAGCATGAACTAAATAGTAAAAATGCTTAACATTTTCCGCCCCTGAGTTTCGTGTTCCTATTGTAATAATTTCGGGATTCATCATGAAACTGCGGGCGATTCTTTCAACCTCCGAAGGCATTGTAGCGGAAAATAACCAGATATTTTTATTTTCGGGAGTTTCTGCGAGAATTGCATTTAAATCTTCCTGAAATCCCATGCTGAGCATTTCGTCGGCTTCGTCAAGAACAACATATTTTACTTTCGAAATGTCAATAACTCTGCGTCTTAATAAGTCTAACATTCTGCCTGGAGTTGCAACTATTATTTTGGCAGCTTTATGTATTGCTTTAATCTGATTTTCGATACTTGCACCGCCATAAACCGGAACAATGCTGGCATTATCAATATATTTCGAATAATTGATGAGGTCATTTGTTATTTGAACGCATAATTCGCGTGTAGGGCATAGAATAATAGCTTCTGTATTTTTAGTGGAAAAGTCTAATTTTTCCACTAATGGTATTCCGAAAGTAGCGGTTTTACCGGTTCCTGTTTGTGCAAGGGCAACAATATCAAGTTCGTTTTCTAGAAGTATAGGCAGGACTTTAGCTTGTACAGGCATAAGCTTTTCGAAGCCTAGATCGTATATTGCCTGCAATATTTCATCTTTGATGCCTAATTGGTTGAATGAATTCATAAACGGCTGCAAAGATAGCAAAATTTATGATTTAAAGCATTCTAAATATTTTATTGTCTCTTTGATATCATTTATAGTTAGGTCAATCGTATGACCCGCCATAATTTTCTTTGGGTTGAGTTTTATATAATATTTTAAACTTTCGATATAGGCGTTAACATTAGGAGATTCAATAAAAATCTGTGGTTTTTCAAGATTATCGCCGGCGAATAAGATTTTTTCTTCGGTATCAAAAACCGAAATGCAATCATCCGTATGCCCCGGACTATAAAAAATAATTATATTATCTTCCGGAAAATAGAGTTTATTTTCAAAAGTTGTGTTAGGTAAGACTTTTACTAATTTACCCAAAATATACTCTTTATTTTCTTCATACATTTCATCCCATTTTTCCTCGATTAATTCGGAACAAAGTTTATGGGCAACAATTTTGCTTTTCTCAAAAGCAGAATTACCCCAAATATGATCCCAATGGAAATGGGTATTTATGATTATGTTTTCATTTGAGTTTCTATTTGAAATGTCGTTGATGATCTCAGTCATATAATCTTTACCACAAAATGTATCAATAATAAAGTTATGTTTCGGTGCAAAGATTATATATACATAGGTTAAAAAATCCGGAATTTCATCAAAGACATAGGCAGTAATTTTTGTTGAAATAATTTTTTGTTGCATATCTAGAATCTTTTTTTGTGATAATCGAATTCTTGATTGTTGCGAAAAAGATTAATTTTATCAGCAAGATTAATTATATTAATATATCCATTTTCGAGAAGCAATTTTCGAGCATCATTTTTATCATTACAACAATCTACAAGCATTACTTCAATATCAAATCCGAATTTCAACAACCAACCCCGGGCCTTATCGTCATTATCAATAGCATAATCCAAAGCCGAAAGTTCCGGATAACCGTTTTTTAAAAGCCAATCGTTTGCTTGGGTGCTTCCGCGAATTGCACTTGAAAAGGCTGCTAATTCCGGATAACCATTATTAAGTAACCATTCGTAAATTTTATCATTTCCTGCAATAGTTTCGGCTAATGCTATAATAATTCTGTTTTCGTAAAATATTATTGATTTATTATTCATAAGAATATTCGTTTAAGAGAAACAAACACTTACAAAGATAATAAAAATTGATTATTATTAATGGTTTTTATTTTGTCGGGAGCTTTTATGAATAATTCTTATTTTTGAATTTAAGATTAAGTGTATTATATTTTTAATTACATTTCTATGGCCTTACTTTCTAAGTTTAAAAACTCTTAATCTTCAGTTCTCAACTCTTAATTAATTTATTATCTTTGCAACGTGTTCGGTTCTTATTGATTAAAAGGGAATTTGGTGAAATGCCGAAACTATCCCCGTAGCTGTAAGTTCTTCATAATGAATAGCCAAAATGCCACTGTGTAAATGGGAAGGCGGTTAATTCAGGAACGAGTCAGAAAACCTGCCGAGTATAAATTTCTTAGCTTTCGGGTGAAAGGCGCCGGAATATTCTTCACGAGTATTCTCCATCTTTCCTCTTAAAATGCTAAATAATCAGTTTAATTTAAAATTGAGCATTTTTATGAGTATTAAAAAAAACATTTATTTTCTGATTGTATTATGTTCTTTTGTTTTTACTACAAAATCACAGGCACAATTTATCAGTGAAGTCCTGGAGTATTATCCTGCTCCCGGACAATTTATCAATTCTTCACCTTGGGGAACTCCGCAGTCCGCTAACTCAATTATCGGAACTATTAACGGCTCTCTTAGTCTGGGCGCTTTCGGCGGCTATGTCGTTTTCAAATTCGAAAATCCGGTTCGGAATCATCCTGAAAATCCTTACGGAGTTGATTTTACAATCTTTGGTAATCCTTCTAATAATTGGTCAGAACCAGGAATAGTGTATGTTATGAAGGATGAAAATGAGAACGGATTGCCCGATGATACTTGGTATGAGCTTGCGGGCAGCGATTATTTTTTTTCAACAACGAAAAAAGATTATCAGGTAAATTATTTTAATCCGTATTCTTCGACTGCTGCAGATGTTATGTGGACGGATAATTATGGTTATACCGGTACGATTTATACAAACGGAATTAATCTTCAACCGTATTATCCGATGAGTGATTTATTCCCTTTTATTGATAATGATAATTATATTTTAAACGGTACTGTAATTGAAGGTAAATTAGATTTAACTAATTCGTCCAATTTGAAATCTTTTAAACGAGCTTTCGGTTATGCGGATAATCAGTTCAGAGGAACTGCTCCATATACCTTACCGGATAATCCTTATACAAATGAAAAGGAAAATGCCGGCGGCGATGCATTTGATATTGATTGGGCTGTGGATGAAAACGGAAATTATGTTGAACTTGATTTTATACACTTTGTGAAAGTGCAAACTGCGATGGCAACAAATGCCGGCAGGTTAGGTGAATTATCAACGGAAATTACAGGTGCGGTTATAGTTGAACCGAACAGTTCTGTTACAGGATTATTAGAATTAGTAGTAATCAAAGATTTACCCGACACAATAACTGAATATAATTATCCTCTTGAAGCTTTTGCCTTCTATAAAGGCAGGCTTCAACCGAACAAGGATATTATTTGGTCGTGTTCATCACCGGAAGTAAATATTGTCGATAATAAATTAGTTTTCGGCGTTTGTGGTAAATTACCCGTCACTCTTACTGCTTCGCTGAAAGATAATCCTGAAATATCCGCAACTGCTTCTACTGTAATTCATAAAGATTGTGGCGGGATAAATTCTGTAGATAACAAACAATTAGCTATATATCCTAATCCTGCAAAAGATTTCATCAGAATAAATATTGAAGACCAGGCAAAAATAATTATTTATGATATTTATGGAAAAATCGTTTTGGAACAGAATAATTATTATCAAAACAATAATATTAATATCAAAGATTTTTCATCCGGATTGTATGTTGTTGTTGCTGTTCAAAATAATAAAGTATTTAGAAACAAATTAATTGTTACTAAGTAAAAAGCCGAATGCGAAAAAATATTCATATTCCTTTATTTTGCTTTTATAAGAAAGAAATTATAACAGTATTTCTAATATTTTTTATTTGTATCCGAAATGTTGATGCGCAAAATATTCCGGATACTATTTATCTTCCGGAGTTCGAAGTTATTACTAATTATATTCAGGAAAAAGAAACCGCCGGAATGAAAAAAAGCAAAGTAGATTCTATTGTTATGAAGGAGAAAATAAATGTTTCTCTTTCCGAACTTTTGTCTGAAAATACAACGGTTTTTATTAAAAATCACGGAAGAGGTGCACTTGCAACTGCTTCGTTCAGAGGAACTGCCGCTTCTCACACTCAAGTTACATGGAACGGTATGAATATTAATTCGCCAATGACCGGAATGGTGGATTTTTCTTTAATTCCTGTTTATCTTATTGATGATTTGAATTTAAAATACGGCGCTGCTTCAATTACTGACAATAGCGGAGGGCTCGGCGGTTCAATTAATATTTCAAATACTGCGGATTGGAATAATCGCTTTAATTTAAAGTATCTTCAAGGACTCGGAAGTTATTCAACTTTCGACGAATTTTTGCATATAGGATGGGGTAAAAGTAATATTCAATTAAAAACACGCATTTATCACAATTATTCGAAGAATAATTATACATATTTAAATAGAAGTATTATTAATTATAATCCCGAAACCAATACTTACGAAAATCCTATCGATACGAATAATAATGCGGATTATACCCGTTACGGACTTTTGCAGGAAATTTATTTCAAGCCGAATGAAAGAAACGTTATTTCTGTAAAATATTGGTTTCAAGATGCCGATAGAACTATTCCGCGTGCGACAAGCTATGAAGGGCCGGATAATTCAAATCTTAATAATCAGAATGATATACATCATAAAGTTGTTTCCGATTGGTCGCGTTATGGTGAAAAATCGAAATTGCATCTTCAAAGCGGTTATTATTATCAGAACCTTTTGTACAATTTAATAAATAATGTTATAGGTGTCGGGTACATTCCTGCAATATATTCAAAAAGTCACCAGCAAGGATTTGTAAATAAAGTTTCATATAATTATGATTTCCGTGAGGATTTTTCTATTGAAGCCGTATTAAATGCTAATTATTTTACCGTTAATTCCATAGATACGGTTAAAAATATAGGTTACGAAGGCGACCGTGCAGAATTTTCCGCATTAATAGGACTTAGAAAATCGTTTTGGAAAAGATTAAATTTGAATTTGATTTTAAAGCAGGAAATTGTTGATTCTAAATTCAGTCCTTTTGTACCGTTTTTCGGGTTTAATTATAAGTTGCTGAAAAATAAAACCTTATTTATAAAAGGAAATATTTCACGGAATTATCACCTTCCAAGTCTAAACGATCTTTACTGGCAACCCGGAGGTAATCCTGATTTGCTTCCCGAAAATGGTTTCTCTTTTGAATTAGGAGTCGAACTTATTTCACATCATTCGGAAAAAATCAAAATACAATCGGAAATCACATATTTCAGAAATGATATCAACAATTGGATAATCTGGTTGCCAAGCTACCGCGGTTATTGGGAGCCGATGAATATAAGTAAAGTGCTTTCACAGGGATTTGAAGTCGATCTTAAAGTTACAGGTAAACTTAGAAAGTTGAATTATAAAATAACCGGCTCTTATGCTTATACAAGCTCAAAGAATTATGGCGATGCCTTGGTATGGGGCGATGAATCTTACGGTAAGCAACTTGTTTATATTCCTTTACATTCAGGAAATGTGCTCGTTAATTTTGAGTATAGAGGTTTTTACATAACGTATCAACATAATTCTTATAGTGAAAGATTTACAACATCAAGTAATGATGTAAGCAAAAGAGATTGGCTTTATCCGTACTTTATGAATGATTTATTCTTCGGAAAAGATTTTTCATGGGATAAAATAAGCCTGTCGATTGAGTTTAAAATTTATAATTTGTTTAATGAAACTTATCATTCAATACTTTACCGCCCGATGCCGAAAAGAAATTATATGTTGCAGATTTTATTTAAATATAATTAAAAGTTGAAAAATTATGATAAATAAAAAGGTAAAAGCAAATTTGTATAATGGTTTAGAAAATAATAGAGTAGAGGAATATTTGATTCTGAAATTTAGAATTGGAAATATACCTTTATCTTTACTCTTTATCATCTTAATTTTGTTTTTCCAGTCTTGTATGGATGACGATTCTCTTTGGAACAATACCGGAACCGATTATTTACATCCGTATAGCGGTGTTTTTATTGTTAATGAAGGAAATATGATGTATGACAATGCTTCTTTATCGTATTATGATTACGAAACTAAAGAAGTTGTAAATAATTTCTTTTATGTGGCTAATAATCTTCCGCTCGGCGATGTGGCGCAATCAATGACAATTCGCGATAGTCTCGGATATATTGTTATCAATAATAGTGGAAAAGTTTATGTCATAAATATATATACCGGAAAATATGTGGGGAAAATTACGGGTTTGACTTCACCTCGTTATATTCATTTTATTAATGATGAAAAAGCATATATTACGGATATTTATGCAAAAGCAATCACGGTTGTAAACCCTAAAACCTTTGAGATTATAGGTTATATTGATGTTAATAATTTCGAAACTCAATTTTATCAACATTCTACAGAACAAATGGTTCAATATGGCAAATATGTTTTTACAAATTGTTGGAGTTATGATAATATGATTTTGGTGATTGATACTGAAACCGATAAATTAATTGATTCAATTCAAGTTAAGAAACAACCGACATCTTTGGTAATTGATAAATATAACAAAATCTGGACTATAACTGATGGTTGTTTTCCCGGAAGTTCTTACGGACAAGAACTGCCTGCTCTAATCAGAATTGATGCCGCAAGTAGGGAAATAGAAATGTTATATGAATTTGAATTTGGGGATTTTCCTTCGGAGTTATGTATTAACGGCACCAAAGATACATTGTATTTTATCAATAAACATATTTACAGATGTGCGATTGATTCTTACGAAGAACCTGAAATTTTCATTGAAAGCCAGTACCAGAGTGTGATTAACGGTTTTTACGGATTAGGGGTTGATCCTGTAACTTCCGAAGTTTTCGTCGCCGATGCTATAGATCAGGTTCAATCTGGAGTTATATATAGATACGATGCCTTGGGAGATTTATTAGATAGTTTTAAGGTAGGAATAAATCCCGGAGCTTTTTGCTTTAAAAAGTAATCAAATAGTTTTATACAAAAAAGTGCGAAAGCATAATTTACTCTCGCACCTTAAAGTTTTGCACATTGATTTTAATATCCGACCGAATGAGCTACAACAAACTGATGATTGTTTCCCAAACCTAAGACTTTTAATAATTCAGCATCCTGAGCGCCGCCTCTAACTACGGATTTTAATCCTTCCGATGCACAATATAAGTAAATATTTTCTGTACAATGACCGGCATCAAGAGCTGCTAAATACAACTGTTTTTCTTGCGGGATTTTTCTGTTGCCGTTATATCTGTCATAATTTGCAATAAATATAATATTTACCGGTGCAGTTTTTACAAAATCTTGTAATCCGGCTAATTTACGAAAATCGCCTTCAATAATAGCTTCTAATTCGTGTTTTTCAGGATTATAAAAATATATCCCGTTAGATAAAATTACATAAGTATCGAGAGGGTAGAGGGCTAAAGCCGAAGGAACGGTTCTTCTGTGTTCTGCGGGACGATTTAGTCCGTTTGCAACCCATAATACCTCCGACAAATGTTTTAGAGATAAATTCTTTTCGGCAAATTCACGGTACGATTTACGTGCTTGCATACATTTCATTAGTGCATCGCCGCTTTCTATGTTCGGTGCTAATAATTTAATGTTTTCAAATTTTGTTAATTCCATAGGTTCGGTTTTTTCCGGAGTGTAAATTCCTTTAGTGTTTGTTGTAACATCATTTTGTGTGTTTTTATCACAGTTGCAAGATGTTAAGATAATTGTAATAATGCTGAGGATTGGGATAATTTGTTTCATATAACTATTATTTAGATTTTTTGTGCAAATATAATTATTTATACCAAGAATTATAAAAAATTATTAATTGCCATATATGCTAATGCCAAATTCAATTTATAAGATTAACGGTTTAATTGCATTTATAAGACTTATAAATATTTATAGTAACTTTGAAATTTTTAAAATTGTTTTTTATTTAAACTTTGTAATAAATAAAATATTTTTTTTCTTTATTTGCAACTTTTTCGACTTTCATACCGTCTAATACATAAAAACCATTAAAATTATATTTATATGAAAAAAGTATTTTTAGTTTGTATGCTGGCTTTTATCAGCCTTTTAAGTTTCGGACAATCACAAAACCCTTTTGATTTTTTAACAAATCATATATTCTTAGAAAGTTTTACAGGTATAGTGGCTATAGCAAGTATTATTGGCTTACCAATTTTAATTATTTATATTGTGTATAGATATAAAATCAATAAAAAAGAAATCGAATTGGTTGAGAAATGTATTGAAGATGGTAAGGATATTCCGGACGATTATTTTAAAAAGAAAATCGAATCAAAAAATAATACATTTGGAAAAGCTATGACATATTTAAGCGTAGGTATAGGTTTGGCAATAATCTTTTGGGTTTTATTTGATATCAGATTTGCTACTATCGGATTGTTATTTATCCTTATAGGTATCGGACGTTTAGTCACATATTTTATGGAAAAATCGGAAAAATCTATTTCATAAAACAACATTAATATACCATATTTTAATGAATCACAATGATGAATTATCACTTATTGCTAAAATAGTAGTTGAAAAGGATAACAGAGCTTTCGAAGGATTGGTAAAAAAATACCAGTCGCAGATAAGAAGATACTTTCTGAATCAAACTCTCGGCAATAAAGATTTGAGCGATGATTTAGCACAAGAAACATTCATCAAAGCGTATTTAAACCTGGCAAGTTTCAAAAACTTGTCGGGTTTTTCTACTTGGTTGTATAAAATTGCTTTCAATACCTTGTGTGACTACTTACGAAAGAATAAAATTCCGAATAATGTTATCGCTATCGGATATGTTAATTCACAATCTGAAAAAATACATAATAATATAGATATTTATAATGCAATGAAGATTTTAAAAGAGGATGAAAGATCTTGTATTTCGCTGTTCTACATAGATGATCTTAGTATTGAGACAATATCGTCAGTTATGGAAATTCCTGAAGGTACTGTAAAATCTCATCTCTCGCGTGGAAAATCAAAAATGGCACAATGGTTAAAAAATAACGGATATGAATAAAGATGATCAATTAATTTATAATTTCTTTAAAGAAAATAAAATCGAAATAGAGGATAAAGATTTTTCAAAGAATCTTATGCGGCAGATAGCCAGAAAGAAGAGTAAGCGATTTGCTAAAATCTGGAATATATGCTGCCTCATAATAGGTGTTTTGATATTTATCTTTCTGTTCTATTCCTTCAATAACTATATTGTTGATTTTTTTGTAGTTGCTAAAAATTATCTTTTTAAAACTTTCTCTATGTTTAGATTATCTGCAGACGGATTTTTATTAAAAGATTCGTTTTTACCATTAATATATGTTTGTTTAGGAGTACCTTGGCTATATTCTATTTTTGTTGCAATAAGAAATATTAGGACGTAATTTTCAACTTCTGCAAAAATTCTTCATCTACACCCAAGATTTCCGCTATTCTTATCGCCTCGTGCGGAACCTCGGTTTCTTCTGTCTCAACCAAAGAATAATCAATAAAATCGTTGATATTATCTTTATTGATATTTGCCGAATCATCTTTTAAACCTTTTACCCTCAATCTACGGGTTCTGTAATTAATGTCGCTGTAATGTGTTGTGATTAAGCTGCGAACATGATACTTGTCCAGAATTTCCAGCACAGCATTGACAATTGCGCTACCTTCAACCGGATTAGTCGTCTTTGCAAGCTCATCTATCAGAACCAGAACATCGGAATTCTTTTTTATTTCTTGAATTATATAATTTACCTCAAGTATTTCGGCGGCAAACGACGATAATCCTTTCAATTCGTTTTGCTTGTCATCTATACATAACATAATTTTATCTACAAGACATATTTTAGCTTCTTGTGCCGGAATATAAAATCCGAATTGTAATAGATATTGTGCCATAGCAACAGTTTTGAGCAATACGGTTTTTCCAGACATGTTGGCGCCGGTTATTAAGCATGGCGATTTGTGAATATCAATATCAATAGCTTGATATTTTTTTCCTTTAGATTTCAAATTTTCACTTATTTGAGGATTGATAAGCGATTTGTAGGATGTTGTACTTCGGCTAATTTCCGGTTTGCATAAATTCATTTCTATAACTTGTATAGACTTAGAAAGTAAAATGTCCAACTTTGCTATTCTTTCCAAAGCAATTTGTATTTTATCAACATTAGCAAAAAGATCGGCAGAAATACTTTGCCTGATAGAATCTTCGATTTTTTCCGCTTGAAATCTCAATTCTTCAATTTTTTCCGCATTTTCTTTTCCCAATGATTTTATTTTCTTTCTAAGTTTATGCAGTTCTTCGGAATAAATGTCATAAACATAGAAGGTAGGGACTTTATTGCCTTCAGGATCAAGAACATCAATAACTTGTTGCAGGTGCGGGATTTCTATGATATGAATTTTGTATTCATCGCAGAGTAATCTTATTTCTTCGGCCAGAATGCAAAAACTCTTTATTTCAAAAAGTTCAATATCATCCAAAGTATTTTGTCCTTTAAGATTATCCAAACTTCCTCTTATATCCTTTATTCTATATAACTTAATATTGAAATCTTCAACCAATTTAGTGTTTTCTTCAATTTTATTTTTTAATAATGATATTGAGTCAAACTCATTAATCAATTCATCTTTATCCGTGCAAAACACTTGATTTAATAAAATACGTTTTCCTATGTTCGATTGAAGTTTTAAATTTTCAATAATAAATTTTAATGACGATGAAATTTCTATTGCGGATTTAAGTTTCATGTTAGTGTTGATTGTTTATTGATTACTATTTCTCAATTGTTTTGATATCATAGATAGGAACATTAATTTGTTTTGCCAATTCATTTTTTAATTCACCGGAATTCAATATATAACCCGAAGGAGATACGGGATTAATTGTTATTGCTATTAAATTCGGCTTGTTTACGACCATTATTTTTCCTTCTTTTTTAATGAAAGAATAGAATGTTTCCGGATTGGCGAACATTTTTGTAAAATCTTTGATAATGATAATTTTATCTTTTGTGTTTTTTTGCAGTTTAAAGAGATTAAGTACTTTGTCGCTTATTGCGCCCGGAATATAAATTATGTTTCCATGCTGGAAAATATTCTGAGAGCTATCCAATGAAAAAACAGAATCAATTTGTAAATCGATTATTTCATCTTCTGATAAAGATTTGACGACTTTTATTCCTGAATTTATCGAACTTAATATCCCTTTTAATTTTTTAGGAATTTCCGGTAGCTGAATTAAATCATAAACATATTTTGTTTTTCTTACGAGTTCGGGAATATTCGCGGAAAGCGCTGCCCCTGTTGCAAGTACCATAGATTCTGTAATATTAGGGGAGGCGAGGCTTAGTCTAGAAAGTGCTCCGTCAACTATAGTAATGTCAACATTATATAAATTAAGATGGTCTATGAGATTTTTCAGATTAGTCGTATCGGGTGGGCCGGATAACTTGATTTTTCCGGTATCCTTAGCCTTTGCAATTATCAATCGTCCTAAACTCGTATTAATATTACTTACTTCAAGTATTTCCGAAGTAATTTTTTTTTCACGATAATGTTTTTCGGATGTGATAAATAACATGTTTTCATAAACTGTAATTTCCGGTTTATGAGTATTGGTTACACTGTCGGTACTTTCACCGTCAACGCCAATTGATGTTATTGCGATAACTTTGTTTTTGTCTTTAAGATGAGAAAGTATATAGTTCAGACTTTCGGTTTTTCCTGTGTTTTTTTCCAGTCCGACAATTGAAACACTTTTGTACTTTAAAATATCATCGATAAAAGACATTGAATGTTAATGTTTTTTGACTCTTTGCTTACGAGCAAGCGATTCCGGTTCGAGAGACATTTCATTGCCTTCGAGTAATCCTGCAACGCCTTCGCTTTTAGTCTTTTCACAATCGGGACAATGACAAACATCTTCATATTCGTCGGGTTCTGTGTAAGTTGTTATGACGCCCTCGAAATTACGAAGTATAACTTTTTTCGGACTTTGCGAAATTACGTAAGTAGGCATTACCGGCGTTTTTCCGCCTCCACCGGGAGCATCAACCACGAAGGTAGGAACTGCATAACCGGAAGTATGTCCGCGCAAGCTTTCAATAATTTCGATTCCTTTAGAAACAGGTGTGCGGAAATGTTCCAAACCCATTGATAAATCACATTGATATATATAATATGGTCTAACTCTTATCTTTACGAGATTATGAACTAATTTTTTCATAATGTGGGTACAATCGTTTACACCACGTAATAAAACAGATTGGTTGCCGAGCGGAATACCTGCATTTGCCAGCTTGGCACAAGCATCGGCAGCTTCAGGAGTAATTTCGTTGGAATGATTGAAATGAGTATTTACCCATATCGGATGGTATTTCTTCAACATGTTAACCAAATTATCTGTAATTCGTTGAGGACAAACAACTGGAGTTCTTGTTCCTATACGTATAATTTCAACATGCGGAATTTCTCTTAATCTTTTGATAATAGATTCTAGCATATCATCACTAACCATGAGTGCATCTCCGCCGGATAAAAGAACATCTCTTACGACAGGCGTACGAGCAATGTAATCAATAGCTTTCTGGATTCTTGATGATGGTGACTCACTATCTGTTTGTCCGGCAAATCTTCTTCTGGTACAATGACGGCAGTACATGGAGCACATATCTGTAATCAAAAATAAAACTCTGTCGGGATATCTATGTGTCAGTCCCGGAACAGGAGAATCCTCATCTTCATGTAACGGATCTAATAAATCTGCAGCCGAAATGTGAGTTTCCGCACCGGTAGGAATTGCTTGTTTACGAACAGGGCAATTCGGGTCATCAGGGTCAATTAGACTTAAATAATAAGGAGTAATAGCCATTCTGAGGGTTTCCAGAGATTTCTTCACGCCTTCTTCCTCTTCGGCGGTTAAGGAAATATACTTTTTTAATTCTTCAAGAGTTTCTATACGATTTTTAACTTGCCATTTCCAATCGTTCCATTGTTCATCGGAAACGTTTGGAAATATTTGTTTTCGTCTGTTTACTATCATAACTTTTTACGTTTTAAACTAATTGCAAAGATAGTTTTTTTAGATGAAAGATGAAAGATGATTGATGAAAGATTTTTTGCGAAGGAGTATCGTTGTGGCAGTACGGCCAAGACGCAATTTGAATTAAAAACCGAGTCCTATTTTAAGTCCGAATGTAAACGTAATATAATTTAAACGCTTAATAAAACCATGATGGTATTGTATTTCAGCGTCATTTCCTTTGCCTAAACCGGCACCGGCAAATACGTCGAAAACTAAAATATTTTTTGCCCATTGATAACCTGTACACATCATCAATGTTCCCATACATGATCTTCCTCTGGTAATAAAATCTTTCTTAGAGTACTTTGAATAAATATACTTTTGATCTTCACAATTATATCCGAAATCGGAATAAGCAAATTCCGGTTTAAGATAAAAGCCCGTTAAGGTATTATTTGCATTGTTGGAAATAATAAATTTGTAGGCTAATCGAAATAGCCCTCCTTTAGGTTGAATTTTAAAAGAGTCGTAACCAACACCAATGTAACCTACAGTAATTTCAATACTTTGCTTATTAAACAATGCTCTTTCATAAGTTAATTTTGCCGAACCGGTATAAAGAGATAAAAATGTTGTTTTAAAGTTGTTCTTAGGGTTTCGTTCAATAGAATATGCTGAAAATGACAGGATGATTCCACAAAGTAATGCGATTATATATTTCTTTTGAACGCTAAAAATCATAAAAAGTTATAAGATTTGAACTCACGTTTAATTAACGTAAAACAAGTATATAATTATTTTGTAATGTTGAATATTTTTATATTAATTGCTTGTTAATTAATTAACGAGGAATCTTAAGTTTATTTTTGTAGTATTAAACAAAAAACAATTTCTTTATTAGTGCTTGTAGAATGTTTAAATATATTTTATTATTATTTACAAATACAATTTATTTTGTACTTTTGCATCATCATTTTGTAAACAAGAAAATTTTCTATACAAACAGTAAATCAATTAATTATAAACACAATATTTTACACAAATGAAGCAAGCAGATATCAATAAAATAGTAAAATACTCCGGAATAGCAATTTCAATTCTTGTATTTATCCTTTTAGTGTGGAAATTTACATTCATTGTTTGGTATATCGTTGCCGCTGCTGTTATATCCTTTATCGGCGCCCCTCTCGTCAAACTATTTAAGAAGATTAAATTCGGAAAGAAAAAGAAAGTATTTCCAAGTTGGCTTGCGGCTGCCTTAAGTTTGTTAATTATTATTATTGTTGCAGCTTCGCTTATAGCCGTCTTTGTACCTGTAATAATTAAGCAGGCTAATGTTATTGCTTCTATCGATTTTAATCAGGTAAAACATTATATTGAAGAACCTGTTTCAGAATTTTTACATCAATATAATATAATTGATAAAAATGAGTCAATAATTACAGTTATAGAAAATAGATTTAAGAGTTTTATTGATATTGCTTCACTTTCTCATTTAGCTTCGAGTTTTATCGGCAGATTGGGAAAAATAATAATGGGTGTTTTCTCAACTATTTTCATTGCTTTTTTCTTTTTGAAAGACGATACCCTTTTTCAAAAAATGATTATGATTTTTGTTCCGCAGAAATATAATGAAAAAGTTCATCATGCTCTTAATAATATCAAACGTTTTCTAACAAGATATTTTATCGGATTGATTTGCCAGATGTTTATCATGTTTACTTTGGAAAGTATAGGAATGTTTGCTATAGGCGTAAAAGGAGCTCTCCTTATTGGTGCTGTCGGCGGCTTTTGTAATATGATTCCTTATCTCGGACCTATTTTAGGAGGAGCTTTCGGCGTTATTGTATGTACCATCCAACTTATCAGTATTGGTGCTTACGATCAAATATTATTACAAGCAATTCTTGTTGTAGCGGTATTTGCGCTTTGTAATTTTATTGACAATACTGTTTTACAACCTGTTATTTATTCAAATAGTGTTAATGCCCATCCACTAGAAATATTTCTTGTGCTTTTAGTATTCGGAAGCGTAGGCGGAATATTTGCAATGTTTCTTGCCGTACCTGGATACACTGTGCTGAAAGTTATTGCTAAAGAATTTCTTTCCAAATTTGAAATTGCTCGAAAGTGGACTTCGCAATTGGAAATAGAATGATATTAGCTTAAAAATGAAAGAAACCCTACCATATATTGCTACAACATTATCGGGATTAGAAGAAGTTCTGGAAACAGAATTGCAAAATCTCGGTGCAACTCGTACTATCAAACTTAATCGCGCCGTATCTTTCGACGGTACGCCTGATTTAATATATCTTACTAATCTATGGAGTAGAACCGCTCTTCAAGTTTTGGTTAATATTAAAACGGAAGAAATAAATTCGCCGCAAGACCTTTATGATGTAGCTTACTCTATAGCTTGGGAAGATTATTTTAATTCTTCGGATACTTTTATGATCAATGCGGTTGTAAATAATAATCACTTTATAAATAATTCTCTTTTTGCTTCATTAAAAACGAAAGACGCAATTGTAGATAGAATTCGTAATAAATTCGGTTCAAGACCTTCTGTTGATAGGGAAAATCCTAATATTATAATAAATGTTCATATTTCGAAAAATATTTATAGTATTTCACTAAACTCAACCGGAATTCCGCTTTTTAAAAGAGGTTATAAAATTGCTGCAGTGCAATCGCCTTTAAATGAAGTGCTTGCTGCCGGAATTATTTCACTTTCGGGTTGGGATATGAAAACCCCGCTTTTCGATCCGTTTTGCGGCTCGGGAACTATTCTGATTGAAGCTGCAATGTTGGCCGCAAATCTTGCCCCAGGATTGTATCGTAATGATTTTACATTCTTAAATTGGAAAAATTTCGACAGAAATAAGTGGAACAAGATTGTTGATGAAGCGAAAAATAAAATGAAGTTCGAAATTCCATTGATTTTTGGTTCGGATATTTCTGCAAGAGCAATTTCAATTGCTGAAAAAAATATCGAAAATGCCGGATTTTCTGATTTTATAACTTTGAAAAAAGCTGCATTCGGCGATTTCATCCCTCCGGTTCAAAATGGTACCATAATTACTAATCCGCCTTACGGAGTAAGAACAGACGATACAAATATCCTTGAACTTTACGATAGGATTGGAAATAGCTTAAAACATAAATTTAAAGGATATTCTTGCTGGATAATTTCTTCCGACAATGAAGCTATTAATAAAATAGGATTACATGCTTCTACAAAAAAGAAATTATTCAACGGATCACTCGAATGTAAATTAATGGGTTATAAAATGTATTAGAATGTTGGGAGATTTTGTAGACACGGTAAAATTTTGTGTTGAAGTTATTCTTCCGCTACCGCTGAAAGGTAGTTTTACGTACTTATTGCCCGATGAGTTCAGTGATGTTGCAGTTGGCGAACGAGTTATAGTTCCGTTCGGAAATAGAAAATTTTATTCGGGAATTATTGTCAATATTATTGAAAGAGAAAAAGTTAAAACTAATTTCGAACTGAAAGAAGTTATTGCCGTTCTTGATAATCGACAGATTGTTCTTGAGAAACAACTTGAGTTGTGGAAATGGATGTCGTCGTATTATTTTGCAACTTTGGGTGAAGTTATGAATAACGCCCTTCCCGCGATGTTTAAAATTACCAGCGAAACGTTTATTTCATTGCATCCCGAATTTTCCGGAGAGATTTCTTCTCTTAGTGAAGCAGAAGTTGGTCTTACCAATGCCCTGATGAACAATGATAAACTGTCAATTAAGCAAGCTGCTGAAATTCTCAATGTTAAACCTGCAAATATTTACAAATATATCCGACAGTTGATAGGGGATTGTATTGTTGAGTTGCAGGAAGAAGTTAAAAATCCATATCGGCCGGTATATCGTGATTATATTCAGATTGCAGAAAATTTTAGAAGTGATGAAAAAATGAATGAAGTGTTCAGAAGCCTTGAAAAACGCTCTTTCAAACAATTAAAAATTCTTCTTTCATATTTTAAGCACGCTGCAAATTATCAGGACGAATATCCGGAAATTCCCAAAAAACTAATTCTTGACGATACCGATGCAAATCATTCCACTCTGAATTCATTGGTTGAAAAAGGAATAATTGATATAAATAAACATAAAATTTCCCGCTTGGAACTTGTAGAAGCCACATCAAAACCGGAGAATATTATTCTAACTGATAAACAAAGGCAAGCTTTAATTGATATTCATAAATCTTTTGAAAATCATGATATTACTCTTCTGCATGGTGTTACATCAAGTGGTAAAACAGAGATTTATTTTAAATTAATAGAAGAAACTATTGCACAGGGTAAACAGGTTTTATTTCTCTTGCCGGAAATAGCTCTCACTACACAGATTGTGGAACGAACCGTGAAATATTTTGGAGAACAGGTCGGTGTTTATCATTCCAAATTTAATCATAACGAACGTGTAGAAATTTGGAATGCGGTTTTTGATAATAATAAGAATTTTTCGAGGGGATATAATATTGTAATCGGCGCGCGCTCTTCGATTTTCTTACCTTTTGATAATCTCGGATTAATTATTATTGATGAAGAGCATGATTACTCTTATAAGCAGAATGACATTGCACCAAGATATAACGGTCGTGATTCCGCAATTTTTCTTGCAAATCTTTTCAACTCTAAAGTAGTTCTGGGTTCTGCAACTCCTTCAATAGAATCATATTATAATGCGCTGAACGGTAAATATGCTTTGGTGGAAATTTCCGAAAGATATGGAGGATTCCTTCTTCCCGAAACTACCGTTATTGATATGAAACGAAAAGCAGATAAGAATAATATTTCTCATTTTTCAAATGAACTTATTAAGGAAATCAAAAATGTGCTCGAAAATAAGAAACAGATTCTTATTTATCATAATAGAAGAGGGTTTTCTTTGCGACTCGAATGTGAGGTCTGCGGTTGGGTACCCGAATGTATTCATTGCGATGTTTCACTAATATATCATAAAACATTTCATCAATTAAGATGTCATTATTGCGGATACAACAAACATGTTCCGTCGCATTGCCCTAATTGTCATAGCGATAGAATTTTTATGAAAGGTTTTGGAACCGAATTGATAGAAGAAGAATTGGAATTGCTTTTTCCGCAAGCAGTTATAAAACGAATGGATTTAGATACGACTAAAAGGAAAAATGCTTTTACAAAATTGATTACCGAATTTTCTTCGGGAGAGATAGATATTCTCGTCGGAACACAAATGATAACTAAAGGATTGGATTTCGAGAACGTTGCTCTGGTAGGAATTATTAATGCCGATAATATGCTTTATTTTCCTGATTTCAGATCGTTTGAAAGAAGTTTCCAGCAAATTTGTCAAGTTAGCGGCAGAGCCGGACGAAAGAACGAAAGAGGAAAAGTTTTTATACAAACATTTTCTCCGGATCATAAAGCAATAAAATATGCGATTAATAATGATTACAGAGGAATGTACGATAACCAAACTATTGAACGCAGGCAGTTTAATTATCCGCCTTTTGTTAGATTGATCGATGTAAAATTACGACATAAAGATTCGAATATTCTGGATAAAGCCGCTGAAGTTTTTGCTGAAATGTTAAGGAAATCACTTGGGAAACGAGTTCTTGGCCCCGAATATCATTATATCCCAAGATTGAACAATCAATATATAAAAAGTATTCTGGTAAAAATTGATCGTACATCCGATTTTCCGGTTTTAAAAAACGAATTTCGCCGTATTTATGAAACATTTAGTGAAAATCCGCAATTCAAATCAGTCAGAATTATTGTTGATGTTGATCCTTATTAGAATTGAGAATTGTTTTATTTCCATAGTTTTTCTGCTCAATATTTTATACATAAAAAAAGGTGCCTCTTTAGAAGCACCTAATTATCTTTTTATTAAATAGCAATACTTTAATCCTGTTTCTCTATCAAATACACTTCTTCATTTTCATTTTTCATCTGATAAGTTTCACGTGCGTAACGTTCACGAAACTCGGCATCTTTGCGCATTTTATCTAAAAAAACACTATCATCGGCATATTCTTTTTCCAGACGTTTAATTTCTTTTTTCAAAGATTTTGTTTGCTTATTCATCTTTCTTATTCTAAAAAGATTATCAGAATCGAAAAAAAGAATAATAGCTGCAAAGATTATTGTTGCAATAAAGAATTTATTTAAGAAAATTCTTCGCCAATTGATATTTTTAAAATTAACTTTCATAATAGTGTATTGTTGAATAGTATCTTACCAGGCAAAAAGCGGGAATTGACTCATCAAGTGATTAACTTGATCGCGTACTTCCAAAATAATTTTTTCGTCTTCAATATTGCTGATAACTCTGTCTATAAAATCAACAATAACAGGAATCTGATTTTCTTTCAGTCCGCGTGTGGTAATAGCCGGAGTTCCGACTCTTAATCCAGAAGTTGTGAAAGGAGTACGGGAATCAAAGGGAACCATATTTTTATTAACGGTTATATCTGCTTGAACCAAAGTGTTTTCTACTTGTTTTCCTGTAATTTCAGGGAATTTGGAACGAAGATCAATAAGCATTAAGTGGTTATCTGTTCCACCTGAAACAACATTATAGCCTTTCTTAATAAACTCGTCTGACATTACTTTTGCATTCTTCTTAACTTGTTTTATATAATCCAAATAACCGTCGCTTAAAGCTTCGTTGAAAGCAACAGCTTTCGAAGCAATAACGTGTTCGAGCGGTCCGCCCTGAATACCAGGGAATACAGCAGAATCAAGTAATGAAGACATCTTACGGATGATTCCTTTTTTTGTTACCTTTCCATAAGGATTATCAAAATCTTTACCTATTAAAATCAATCCGCCGCGTGGTCCGCGTAATGTTTTATGAGTTGTTGTAGTAACAATGTGACAATAAGGCATAGGATCATTCAATAATTTTCTTGCAATCAATCCCGAAGGATGCGAAATATCTGCCATCAAAATAGCACCAATTTTATCAGCTATTTCTCTCATACGTTTGTAATCCCAATCGCGAGAATAGGCGGATGCGCCTGCAATTATGAGCTTCGGTTTGTTTTTCAAAGCTATTTCTTCCATAGTATCATAATTAACAGTTCCAGTTTCTTGATCGACTCCGTAAGCAACAGGTTTGTACAGAATTCCTGAAGAGTTCACCGGAGAACCGTGAGATAAATGTCCGCCATGAGAAAGATCAAGACCCATGAACGTATCGCCGGGTTCAAGACAAGTTAAAAGAACGGCCATGTTTGCTTGTGCTCCGCTGTGCGGTTGAACATTTGCCCATTCGGCACCGAAAAGTTCTTTAGCCCTGTCAATAGCAAGTTGTTCGGTTTCGTCAACAAACTGACAACCGCCGTAATATCTTGCACCGGGATAACCTTCCGCGTACTTGTTTGTCATTACGGAACCCATAGCCTCCATTACCTCGTCACTGACAAAATTTTCAGAAGCAATAAGTTCTATACCATGCATTTGTCTCTCTTTCTCTTTTTGAATGATATCAAAAACTTTTTGATCACGTACCATGTTTATTTTTATTTAAATTGTTTAATAATTTGAAAGTGCAAAGTTAATATTTTTTACTACATTTGCAAAATATAAAATTACAATATTGTGAATGATAAGTTAGTAATAATTCCAACATATAACGAGAAAGAAAATATTGAAAATATCATCCGCTATATTATGAAATTGGATGGTAATTTTCATGTGCTTATTGTTGAGGATAATTCTCCCGACGGAACGGCAGATATTGTGAAAGGTCTTATTAGGGAATTTCCGGGTCGACTTTATATTGAGGAAAGAAAAGGGAAGTTAGGTTTAGGAACCGCTTATATTCATGGATTTAAATGGGCTCTCGATAAGAATTATCAGTATATTTTTGAAATGGATGCCGATTTTTCGCATAACCCCGAAGACCTTCATAAGTTATATGAAGCAGTTGAAGCCGGCGCAGACCTTGCTATTGGGTCCCGCTATATTACCGGTGTGAATGTTGTTAACTGGCCTATGGGAAGAGTGATAATGTCTTATTATGCTTCTGCTTATGTGAGATTTATAACTGGATTACCTGTCAGAGACACAACAGCAGGATTCAAATGTTACGCACGCCATACTTTGCAGGCTCTGAATTTTGATAATATAAAATTTACCGGCTATGCGTTTCAAATTGAAATGAAATATACTGTTTGGAAACTTGGCGGCAAAATTGTAGAAGTCCCGATTATTTTTACCGATAGAACTGCCGGCGAATCCAAAATGAATAAAAGCATCTTCGGCGAAGCGGTATTTGGCGTTATTAACCTTGTTTTCAGAAAAACAAAAAAACTTCACAATGAAATACATCCTTCGAAACGCTAATGTAATTAATGAAGGTAAGTCTTTTTTCGCAGACATTCTATTAAATAATAGTATTATAGAACGCATTGATAATTCAATTAACATTGTCGGTAATTATAATGAAATTATTTGTGAAGGTTTATATCTTTTACCGGGATTAATTGATGATCAGGTACATTTTCGCGAACCGGGTTTAACACACAAAGCTGAAATCTACACTGAAAGTATGGCGGCGGTTGCAGGTGGAATAACTTCTTATATGGAGATGCCGAATACTAAACCGCAAACAGTTACAGTTGAATTACTTGAAGAAAAATATCAATTAGCTAAGGGTCGTTCTTTCGCTAATTATTCTTTTTACATTGGTGCAACCAATGATAATTTGGATGAGTTGAAAAAGGTTGATCCGAAAACCGTTCCCGGAGCCAAAGTTTTTATGGGTTCATCAACAGGTAATATGCTTGTGGATGATAATGAAATTCTTGAAAAGATTTTTTCTCAAGTTCCGTTGCTTATTGCAATTCATGCGGAAGATGAGTCTATAATTAAGAGAAATACAAAAATCATTAGAGAAAAGTATGGAGATAATCCGCCGTTTAGTATCCATCCCTTAATAAGAACAGATGAAGCTTGTTTTGAATGTACTTCAAAAGCTGTTAATTTAGCTAAGAAATATAATACCCGGTTGCATATTTTACATTTGACAACTGCTCTTGAAGTTGAATTACTTTCTAAGTTGAAAAATGAAAATTTCAGCAATATTACTTCCGAAGTTTGCACTCAACATCTTTGGTTTACTGATAAAGATTACGAAAAGAAACAGCAATTTATTAAGTGGAATCCTGCAATAAAAACCGAAAGCGATAGAAATGCACTTCGTGAAGCATTAAAAAATAATATAATAGATGTTATAGCTACAGATCACGCGCCTCATACTTTAGAGGAAAAAAATAATAGTTATTATTCTTGTCCTTCTGGCGGACCAATGGTACAACATTCGCTTTTGGTTTTGCTGGAAATGGTGAGAGACGGCGTTTTCGATTTGATTGATATTCCTAAATGGACGGCTCATAATCCCGCTAAATACTTCGGATTAAAAAACAGAGGGTTTGTAAGAGAAGGTTTTGCCGGCGATATCGTTGTTGTTGATCCTAATGATATTACAAAAGTTACAAATTCAAATACTTTGTATAAATGCAAATGGTCGCCATTTGATAACCTTACTTTCAATTCAAAAATAAAATATACTTTTGTAAATTCGAATCTTGTCTATAATGATGGTGAAATTATGGATGAAGCAAAAGGTGAAAGATTATTTTTTAATACTTAATTTTATATTTGATTGCGAGTTAATTATATTTCTTGCTGTGATTTGAAAATAAGTAATTTAAATAGATAAAATAATAGATAAAAAATTATTTATATGAATATAAAAAGATTAATTACATTTTCTATAGTTGTTTTTGCATTTATAGCGTGTAATAAAACTACAGTTGTTATTATTGAAGAGTACGAAAACGGTGATCCGAAGATAGTTAGAGAATATGTTAAGAATGATACTGCTAACTATCTTGAAACCAAATATTATTCCGCAAATATTAAAATGATTGAAGGTGCATATGTTGACGGCAAACGTGAAGGTACATGGAAGGCTTGGTATCAAGACGGAACACTGTGGAGCGAAGGTGACTTCAAAGAAGGAAAGAATAATGGCAATCATGTTAATTATTATGAAAATGGTGCTCAAAGAATTTCAGGAAAATATATAGACGGCGTGCGCACAGGAGCCTGGACTTTTTATGATACTCTTGGAAATGTTCTTCAGGTTATAGAATATTAAAAATATTTTTGCCCAGTTGTGTAATGGTAGCACTCCAGATTCTGGCTCTGTCAGTGAGGGTTCGAGTCCTTCCTGGGCAACAATCAATCTTGTTAATGAGGCGATTGCGTTTATTACACTCTATTTTACACCCAAAAAGTGTTATTTTGGATTGTTTCCGTTTCCTCTTTAATTTTTTTTAATTACCCAACATCTTCGCAATTATATCATCAAAGTCATGAGGTTCATCTGTGCTATTTTCTTTTTCAGCAAAATAAATATAAAGTCCTGCAGCCTCGATATAATCGAAAAAAGTGTCTATTGTGTAATTTGTTTCGCCCTTTTCGACAATTCCCGCTTGCGAACTTACAATTGTCCCGCTTTCTTTTGCCATTTGGTAGAGGGTAAGTCCTCGACTTTCCCTGAATTCTTTTAACAGGTCGCCGATAATTTTACGACGACCTAAATTTTTACTTACACTCATGATTTATCTTTTAAGTTTAAGAGCCGTCCTGCGACGGCTCAAGATTAGTTTAACTATACGCCGTAAAATTCGACGCCTTTAAGTTTTGAGAAAAGCCATGTTGGCAGCTCGAAGTATCTGCTTTCGATTCCTTCGCCAAATTCTTCACCGCCTTTCGAGTTTTCCAAAAATTTAACTTGTGACTTTGGGACAAACTCAAATTGGTTGTTCGCAAAATAAAATTTGTAAGCTTTTTCTGAATAATCTTCGCTGAAAGCACTGATTGTGATTGTTTCTGTTGTTTTCATTTTGTTTAATTTTTAAATGTTATTACAATACAAAGATACAACATTATTTTAATATACCAAATATTTAGACTATTTATTTTGTTAAAATAATGTTAAATATTTAGTAAATAGATTAAGTAATTGATTTATAAGCACAAAAAAAAGAGCCCCTAAAAAGAGGCTCCCTGTAATAACAACTGAAAAATAAACTTCAATTGAGAATAATTCAATATTTAGTTGCAAAAATAATATTAATTACGATATTCTCGTAGTTTATCGCAATTTTTATTTATTTTTTTTGTAATGCCTTTCAACAAGGTATTTCATTAAGAAAATTAATATAAAGAAAATCAATAAAGGCAATACCGAAAGCAGATTAGCTCCGAAACTGGGTTTTGATTTCGTTTCTTCGTCTTGCTGAATCTTTGCATTCGAATTATCGTTTTTTTCATCTTCCTTTTCGTTGATGTTTTCAGTTAACCCTTTTTGTTCGGTTTCATCTGTTTTTGTGGTTTGCTCAATAGAAGTTACATCAACATCGGGCGGAATAATTATATTTCCTTTCGGCGTAATAATGATAGGTTCTTTTGGTTTAACCTCATTTGCCGAATTATTCTCCTCTTTAGGTTTAATATTAATCTTTGTAGTGGTGATAGTCGTTTTATCTGTGCGTGTTGTATCGACAACGGTTATATTGATTTCTTTTGAAACTTCCTTAATATCATTCTGAACTTCAATATTAGTAGTTAATTTCTTTTGCGTATTACAGGAAAAGAAAAGTAGTGCAATTAAGATGTATAGTAGTTTTTTCATAATCTTTCTCCCTTATAGCTTGAATTATATAATACTTGATGGCGGTTACGCCGTTTCATCGTAAAAGATAGATGAACGAATGACGGATAAGCAATCATCTGGTCGAATTCGAGTTTTAATTCATTAACTTTCTTCATCACCTGAATTGTAGATATAAAAACTGTCCTTCCGTTTTCCTTGATATAAAACTTGCAATCCGCAGCCTCTGCCGTTGTATGTTGCGACATATCAGCTCCGCCAACTTTGCGGTTAAGCCTATCACAGCGATACCCTGACGATATCAAACAGCTCCAACCTGTATTATCGCATAATGGTTGCAATAGGTTGTTGACTAGCGCAACAATATTTTCTCTTAAATTTGCAGGCATAGCATTATCAATCCCATAAGCTAAAGCGGTTTCGCTTTTTTCAAATTCTTCTAATGTGAAATTATTACTTATTTTCATTTCTCGACCTTTCATAATTTTCTTCTTCAATCTTCTTTTGCATTGCCAATACTGGGCATTCGTTTTTATTCTTACAGCCTTTAGCTTGAATGATTATTATTTTCTTTTCATGATATTTAATGTTTTGCTCTTTATTGGCAGCCTCGAGGGCTGATATAACACCGTCGCGCTCCCCAAGCAATCTGTATAAGTCTGTAATTTGCTTGCCCTGCAACTCAATTTGTGATTTCATTGTTTCAAATTCAGATGTAGAGGCTTCTGCATTTTTTAATCTTTTGTTTTGTTTAAAGAATAAAAAAGTTGATAAAAGAGAAATCCCCCCCGAGCTTACAACAATTGCAATAATATTCGTCCAATCCATAGATATATCTTTATTTATTCATTAGTATTAGTATTTATTTTCCACTCATCAGAATTAAGAATCTGCCTTAATTCCGGATTGTCATAATTATATTCTTCCAATTTGTCTTCGTCCGTTAAAACAGGTTCAACAAACTCTTTATGGAGCAGCATTTTCTCGCCGTCAAGGCTTTTTCTTGCGTTTTGTGGCTCGGCAATTCCTTTGCTTTCAAGCCATTGAATTGTAACTATTATAAATTTCATATTAATTAAATTAAAGTATTATTTTTCATTCTATTATATACATTCACACACTGTTCGTAGTTCATGTTTATTCCGTTCCAAACTGAAAGGGAGCGAATTGCAAGTGCGCCATAGTCGCCGCTTAAATCATTTGCCAATCGCAACGCTCCGGCGGCATCGTTTTGCGCTGGGTTAACCAGGTATTTATTTCCTAAAAAATCAATTGCGCCGCTTCCTGTTATTGCAAGCGGCATATTAGGGAAGGTTTTATTAGCTCCTATATTCGATTGCTGCCACAAATTAGAAGAAAGACGATATAATTCTATTCCGTTTCTTCTGAGTATTGGGCTTGTTGTTCCGGTATTTAATGTTTCAAAATCGAATACAAAAGTGTAGTTATTGTTTGCAAAAGCCGGCAAACTAATAATAGATTGCGCAAAATCGTCAATGCCGTCAGTTACAATGGCGTTTGGATATTCAGCGATTTGCTGAAAGGTTGTATTAACATTCATTGTTCCAGCTCCTATTACTGCGAATGAAATAGCTATAAGAGTATTACCTTCATTAGAACTGAATTCATAAATTCCTTCAGAAGTAATGTTTTGAGTTTTTGCCACTCCGCCTGTGGCTGTTTGAAAAAACCACATTGGTGTTCCATTATACATTATATCTCCTGAAACACGAACTTTGATTGTCTCAACGGCACTAATTGTTTTTGAAAGTAAAGTAATCCTTACTGTATCAGATGTAATTACTGCTGTCGAAGTAAAACTATTATCGTTTTTTGTTGAAGTTGTCAAACGTGATGAAAAATTCCATTCATTAAAATTTTGCAAATAACCATTCCATCCGCTTAACCCCCCAAAAACAAAGTTATTTAATTGTAGATCGTAACCATTGTTCGTTAAATCGCTCCATAGATCTCTATTCGAATCCTGATTAGTTCTGCTGGCGGCGTTATAATATGCTAAAAGCGTAGACTTATCGTATTCATTATTGAACACCTCTTTCCCTTTCGATTTCCAAAGGTTAATATTTCTTCCTTTGGAAACAATCTCGGATATTACTTTCCTTTTAGTTTGCATAATTATTCTTTGTAAATTAAATAATTGCGGTAGATACTGTTTTGCTCCTCTGGGGTTAAATTATCAAAATCCTCTTTCTTTATAACCCTATCAAATAAAAATTCTTCTTTCCCTGTAGGAGTGTCAATTGTTATGTTATCCTTTGTGTTTAAATTAACATGTTCCGACTCAGATGCTATTTCTAACCGTTCCTCAGGATTTACCTTTGTGCGAGTAAAATCCCAACCATCTGACGCCGACACCGGAAACTGATTTACCTCGGTAACTGCCGCGTCAAACGGTATTGTCACATTGTCAACAAGCCATTTCCCTGTGTCAAATGAATAAACCTCAGTCATCCATGAGAAGTCATTATTATAAAGTACAATGCCACCCGAGTCAACATCAATTCTAAACCAACTGTTACCGTCAGAACTTGTGAAATCAATATTACCGGTATTTGCAAGCTCATCAGGGTCTGGCAATAAATTTGTGTCTTGAAACAAGATTTTTTGTCCTGCCTTTACAGTGTCTCCAATTTTGAGTTCTGATACTTTCGCGCCATATTCACCAATGAACATGCCTACCGCTTGGGTACCATCTTGTTTTTCGAATAATAATTTTTTGCCATTCTTGAATGCAAGATCAGAATTAATTAGTTGTGTTTGGATACTTTCCTTCAAAATAACATTGTCCTTAAGATTGGAAACAATATCATTAACGTTTTCGATTAACGTATATAATTCCGACATTGCATAACCGGTGTACCACACGCCAAGCAATGTCGTTTGAACGATTGAATACACCGGCGGGTCAGATTCATTGGGTTCCATTATCACACCGATCGCATCGCCTTGCTTGCCGTCATTGTTGGCGAAAACGCTAATTGTGGCAAATCGAACACCGCTCATCTGTGTAACTTTTACTTGAACGGAATTGTACTCCACGTTAACATCGTCTTCGCCAAGCCAACCTCGCAATTGTAGCCTTAAGGTGTTGTATGTGTCCTGGTATGCTTGGCTCCCCTCGCCCGTGAACGCAGGTATAACCATTGCGCCTTTAACTTTATAATTTCCAACAGCAAGGTTTAGCACATTAATTGGGCTCGCATTTTTACCCATTAAGTACTGCCACTCGGTGTAATCCACCCAAAAAGATACATCCGACCAATTGTCGAGGCTCACTCCTATATACTGCTTGTTTTGCCATGTGTCAGCATTTATCTGGTATGCCATAATCATACCGGGCTTACGAACGCCAACCGGAACTGCAGCTATAGCTGTGTCTAAAGTATAATATCCTTCTGATAATGGAGTATGTACAGTTACATTATATATATCCGGATTAATTTCTATATCTGAACCACCTCTTACTTTTCCGCCTTTAAAAATGGAACGATGAAGCCCAACGCCAGATTCATAATAAAACCCTGAATAGTTAAATGTATCTCCTGTGGCTGCCAAAGCATCACGGTCGATTATCATATAAGAATTGCCGTTAATCCCTTTCCAATAATTGCCGTTTTCATCTTTAGTACAATCGAATAATATTATACTCTGGGCATTTGAATCGTCGAATGGTAAATTGGGCAACATACGAGCTATATTTATTCTTATTATCTTTATATTATTTTCAACAACCCCATCAACAGAAGTTATGAAATACTTATATGTTGCATCTCTATCAATATCAAGGTAAATATCAAGTAGAAACTTGTTCATTCCATATCCGACAATCTCCCATGTAAAAGGGTAATCATCATCATAAGGATACTTATCTAAGCGGCTTACTTCGTTTAAAGTATTCCGATAAAGATTAAATCGCACATCAATACTTGGATTTAATGAGAACCTAACTATGATATCTGTATTATCAATATTTGCAAGTGAAGCCATACAGACAACGTATTTAGTTCCGGAAGGCACAGCCGTTTGTGTTCCATTCTGGGTAACCGTATAGCTTATTTGACGAAAATTTGAATCAAAAAAAGCTATCTGTGTCAAGTTATTAAAATAACAAATTGTACTGCCGGATGATACTTCGATAAAATCACTTATAGCATATGAAGCACTAACGACAGGTCTTTGAGGAACGCCACTCCACGCCCAACCTCTTTTCCAAGCACTGGGAGAAAGAAGATTGTTCTGATTCTTATTAATTAAATCATCAGTATAAGGAAATTTTCCACCCTTATACTCATTGTAAGCAATGGGAATATCAACAGCCTGCCAACCTGTCGCCGTGTTGATTATTGCCGAAAGCCCGTTTGTCGTGATATTTCCATGATTGGGAAATGTCGCTGCTACCGATGTAAGGTAAAAAACATTGTTGTCAAAACTTTCAGCCGCCATATTGGGCGTTATAATTCCCTTGAAAGTCCTGTCGTTGCCTATTGCGTTGATAATAGACAAAAGAACCTGTTGCATTAGGTTTCCGGTTATTTCCTGATTGCCGTTCTGTTTTATCAGCTCCTGAATAGAAGCTATTAGATTGATATTATTTGCCATTTTATTATTAATTTTTAATTTTCTACAAAAAAGTCGTTGTTAAAGTCGTTGTTAAAGTCGCCTTTTTCTCCCGGTGTTGGTGGGTCGGGGATAACAGGCGGCGGAAGTGGTGATGCTGTGCTGTTTATTTTCTTTGCTATCGCCTGGCAATGAAACTCTACTTCTATGTTCGCAATATCCGCAACCGTTCCCCATGAAGGAGTGATAAGAATTTCATCACTTCTGTAAGTGCGTGAAAACTCTCTATCGTGAATATAGACGTTATCGCTTAACCTAACCAGTCTTAAACAGTCACACAGGTATTCGGGAGCACCAAAAACAAACCTGAATATTTTCTCTGCAATCTGTTTTATGGGGTAAAAATATCCGTCCAATGTCTCTGCCTCGTCGGTAAATTCATATTCGGGTCTTCTTATATCAGCACATAGATATAGCCTGTTAGAGAAATTACCATCATAAAACATTATTTGGTCGTCCTCGAAATAAAAGCTATCACCGTCAAACCATTCAAGGCATACCATCTTGGAAGCGTTACACCAATTAAATATATCGCTGTACCAAGTTTCGATACCGTCGGAAATGATTAAGTAATATTGCCCGTTTGGATTATTCAGACCTAAATACCAACCCCTGCATATTATTACATCAATATCATAGTCGTTAAGATATTTAATCTCCAATCCGCCGTAACTAATTGCATTGCCTGTTATATTAACCTGCTGTCCTGTGATGTAATCTACGAGAATAACAGAGGTAATAAGATTTGACCTATGCTCTCTGTTAATCTGAAATGTAGGAAGCATATCATTTGGAGTAGCTAAATTAAAGGCACGACCATAGGCATAAAAATTCTTAGGACTTTGCTCGTTCAGCGACTTATAAAAAGGCAATATGCTGTAATTGTTATTCGGTGTCATATCTTAATGTGGCTCTGACAAGCCTGCTGTCTAATGAAATTGTATAACTGTCTATCTGTCCGTTACCTAAATCCGTTGTTACTAATTTAGTTGTGTCTAAATCGTATAGACTCGGAAAACTTACTTCTTGTGTCTTGTTCTTCGATACTCCTATGGTCTCAACCTCTTGATTATTGATAAGAAGTTTTTTACTCGGTTTATCGAATTTATGATAATTGATAGCAAGGAAATAAATACTTAACGTACCGTTTTGGAGTACTAATTTATCTTTTGTTCCGTCGTTAAGTGTAACGTATCTTACGCTATAATCATCACCGTTTTTATCGCATGAAAACAGAGTGAAACCGTCTTTATTTATATCTTCAGGAGAAACAAGAGCAAAATCAATGTCGGTGTCGCATTCTATACTAAGAGTTGTTATTGCTCCGTCTTTTGCATAAGCTGCGAGAATCTCAATCGGATAACCCTCGAATATTGTTGACTGTTTATCTTGCAACTTAAGCACTATTTGAGCTGATATATTAGATAAATCATATTTGTATTTATTTCGGCAATAAGCCCAATCTTTACCCGAACGTTGAAAGATTTCTTTTAACGAAAATCCTACTTCCGGCTCTGAATAACTAAACCCATTTCTGAAATAATAGACATGTTCAATCCTTAACCTGTTTTGCTCGTCGATATACCAACCCAGATTGTAAGCATTACAAATGGTATCTAATAACTTTCTTAATGTTATGGTTAATTTCTGTGCCGGCTGCGTATATTCTCCGTGCAGGATATTCGTGTTCTGTGTCAAAAACAAATGTCCTACATTAGGAAACAAGCTAAGGGACGAATATAATACCATGCTATACTCAGGCGTTGCCTCGTGTGTTATTCCTGTGCCTAATTTTTGCAGTATAACGTTTATACTGTCGGCGAATGAATAAGCATCGTTTAGCGTTCTATTAGCTCTTGCCTGTTCTTCCAATTGAAAGATTTCATCGGAGAAAGTAAACCATAATGAAAATGCTCTCCATGATTGTTTACCGACTGCAAAGAAAGTTTTATCTTCAATATCAGGGGGTAAATAGTAATCCACTTGCGAATTATAGAGTAGTCCCCATTGTGTGGGTGTTTTTGTGTTGTTTCCTATTAAATAGATTAAATCTTTTAATTGGTTTATGTCTGTTGGATAGCATTTAGAATAATTTCTGTTTTCGCTTGAAATATCTTCTTGAGGAATATCAAAAGTATCATTTCCTTGAAAGGTATCGACGTCTAAGAGCCAACGAGCATATAATTTTGTTTCTGAAAATTCATTTGCATTAGCTGCAATAACTCCAGTATTCCCAACATCTACTTGAAAAGGTTTTAAATCCCCATAGTTTTCACCCTCTATCCAATTTTGAAACATATAAGGAATACCACCACTGCATTCTATTATAATATCATTATTGCCATTTGTTTGATCTATGAACATCCAATACCATACCCCACCTTCCATATAACCCTGTAATAGGTAATCATTATTCTGTGTATTTCTAAATTGCACATCTGAACCAAATACTATAGTGTCGATTCGATTAGTTGGAATTCTAAAAGAATATTCTCCTGAATATTTTTCATATTCATTCAAGAATTTTATATTATACGTTATTATTCTTGCAGCAATCGCAAAATGCAATTCTTCCATCTGTTCACCACTATCAATAGTATTACATGCCTGTTCCCAATTATTACCCGCCATAAAGTTCTGTAATGATGTTTCACCGAGTGCATACATCTGCAAGCATGGTCTAATATCGTAATTAATACGTTTTATCACAGGCGCAAACTCAATCAAATTAAACTCCCTGTCAATATCAGTAAGGAATTGAGAGTAACCGTCAAACTCCTTAACCGAAAAGGCAACATTATAATCATCCTTATTAAAATAGCAATCGGTATAAAAAAACTTACCCCTTGCATAAGGTTGCCAAGAACGTCCCCTGTCATAAGAGATATGACAGTTAAGAATAATTTCTTCATCAAAACTGAAATTCTTCTGTAAAACACGAACGTCACCTTTTAACAGCACTATCGAGCCGTTTAGTTTGGTTCTGTAGAAATAACTTCCTTCCTGACGTGATACTCCTTTTGAAACATCACCGTTGAAGATTGCTTTTACTGCGAATGTATCGCCTTGTTGGTTTTCCAACTCAAATTTGTAGATCGGACTAATTTGCATAATTTATTGTTGTTAAATTTTTATATTTGGTAATTTTCCTATTATTCTGGTAAGTTACTGTTTTTCTCTCAGAAGCTCTCCTTATTGCCCCAACATCGCCCTCTAACCGTCTAAGGTTAACGCTTGGACTTCTATCACTATGAATATCAACCCTGTTAACATCGAAGCTATTCAAGTACTGTTTTTCAAAAGTCCCGTTTCTAAAAGCCTTCATAACAGAAGGAAAAACATTTTTATATCTACGTGAATTTCTTTTGTCAAGAACGGCGAAATATTCTCCGCCTTCTGCCCTGCGACGTGTGCCGTCAGGTTTTACGCCCAAGTCAATATCGTTACCGCTATCATGACTTCCGCCCTCTAACAGTTCAACATGACCTTTTCCGTAGCTCTCTGTTTTAGTCGCTGTTTTTGCTTTTGCCTTTGCAGCAAAAAACAATCCCCACATTGTGGCTATCGTGATACCTGCCAATATTGGATTTGCTGCCATTTGTCCCAATATCTTTGCCGTTCCTGTAACAAGGCTTGATGTCTGCTGAATACTCTCTATTGCCTGTTGTTGTTTTGCTGCCGCTTCCTGATCTCTTAAAGCCTGTTTTTGAGCTTTCTTTGCATCGTTAAGCTCTTTCTCTCTTAAATCTGCTTTATTGGCATATCCCTGATCTTGAAGACTTTTTTCCTTATCATATTCGGACTGTAATTCTGAAACCCTATTATTGGCTTCTTCTAAGGCTTGATTTGCCACATCAAGCTGTTTGTCATAAATCTCCTGTAGCTGCTCTTTTATAAAATCATAAGCCGATGTAAGACTTTCTTTGGTTTCGTCGGTTAATTTAAAGCCCAGAAAATCAAAAATATCCGTATATCCGGTCTTATTACTTTTAATATCCTGATTTATTTTTTCAATAGTATTCTCGACTACTGCAATCTCATCGGCTGACATCTTATGCGAATACTTATCGTTCAAGTCTAATATATCTTGCCAACGTTTCTTTTCAGCCTCAAGCCTTAATCGTGTTTTCTCTTTCTCCGAAGTCTTTAATATATCTATCTCGGACATCACCCTATCATAAGTAGAATTGATTAAGTTTAAATCTATTTGCTTTTTATCCTGCTCGTCCTGTAGCCTGTATTTCTCCTTTATATCATTTTCATCAACTTGGTATTTTTCAACCAACATTTTATTCTGCAATAATTCTATTTCCAACTCTTTCGCAGATAATTCCCCTTGAAGTTGATTTCTTTTCTCCGGGTCTGTTTCGTTATTTAATCGAAGTTCAAGAACCTTCTTTTGAAGTTCAAGCTCTTTTAACAGCCGCATATTGTTAATATCATCAATATCTTTTTCATAAATATCTTTGTAAATATCCAACCGTTTCTCTAATTCATCAATTTCTTCTTGACTTAACTCATTTCTTTTTTGTTCAATAGTTGTTTTTATATCTTCAACCTGACGTGTATATTTAGCCTCAACAGTCGCAAGCTGCCTGTCTATATCATCAGGAATTAATGTTATTGCCAGGTCTTCCGTTTGTCTCTGGGTATTAAGAATAGCTTTCTGTCTTTCCTGTTCAATCTTAATCAATTCAGATGATAAGTTTCTTTCAAGTTGAGCAATAGTATCATTAATATATTTTCTTGTCGCAACTTCTTTTTCAGAAGTGTTTTTTAATTGTTTTTCAAGTTCTCTTTTTTGTTGAGCAAATGAATTCTTTAATGATATAGCTTGTTTGTCATAATTGTTTTTTACGGCGGTTGTCTTTGCGTTCTGGTATTGCAAAAAGGCTTGATATTCGGATTCCTGTGCAGCAATTAATTCCTGTGCATTCTTAACTCCCTCATTTGTATCAACGGTTGCAAGTTCTTTTATGGCATCTCTTGCCACATTTACGGATTTAGTTAAAGTTTCAACAACAGGTTCTAATTTTTTTATCTGGTCTTTTACTTTAACAAATTGCTGTGTGTCTACATCAAATATTAGTTTAGAACCTGCTTTCTGATATAATCTTGCAGCTTCAAGCGCTTCATTATATTTATTTAATTTAATAATATTTGCATCCAAGTTGGTAATTTCATCTTTGGCTGCTTTTACTTGTTCGTTAGCTGCTTTTCTCCTTTCGTCAGCAATTTGTTGTTCAATTGCAAGAATCTCATCTTTACCTTTTTTCTCTGCTTGTGCGAGTTTTAACTCATTTTCAAGACTATTAACAACAATCTCACTTTCCTCTTTAATTCTTGCTGCTCTTTGATTTAAGTTTTCTAAAGATTGTTGCTGTAAATCGTTTAATTTTTTTTGTTCTTTTGCTGCCTTATCTGTGTTTTGGGAAAATAAAACTAATGCGCCGACAACGGTAAGCATAGCTATTGCTAAAAGAACATAGGGATTTGCATTTGCAACGGCATTAAATATTCTTTGTTGAGCGGTTGCGAAAATGGTCGCTTTACCACTTGCCGTTGTTGCTTTTTCCTGTAATAAGGTGGCTTTCGTTAATGCTTTAGATTGGATAGTTCCTATCCCTATCATCAAGTTGCTTTGGCTCTGTAATTGTTTTTGAACCGCCGTTGCTCCGGTTACTAAGGCGATAGAAGCCTGCAATTTTCTTTGTGCTTCTTGTGCATCATCGCTCTCAATACCAAGTATATTTAAAGCTCCAAGATAGGCACTAAACGCTCCGCCTGCTGCTGTTGCAGCTCCCATAACGGTATTTAAGGCGGTTGTTCCCGAAGCCATATTTTTTACCTCATTTGTGGCTTCGGCAAGATTTTTTTGTAAAACTGCTGTCTCTTGTGCGAGCTGCTGATACTCAACCGTGCCTTTCTTTCCTTCATCTATCATTGAGGCTAAAGCCTCTTTGTTCAGGCGAATTTGTGTGGATAATCTGACTATTGCTCCACTCGCATCATCCGAAACGGTTGTTAATTGTTGTGTCTGCTCTAATCCTTCTTTTCGTTTTCTGTTTAAATCATCATATTGATCATCTAACTTAATGGTCAAATCGCTAACTTTCTGGCTTGCAGCAGCATATTCTTGTTGTGAAATAGCACCTACTTTCAGTAAATCATTGAGTTCCAATTGGCGGCTATCAAGATTTGTTAAATTTCTTGACGTTTCATTCAATGCAGAACTGTAATCTTTCGTTGTTCCCTCCGCCTTAACAAAGTTTTCAGGGTTAAATTGACTAATCCTGTCTAACTTCTCTAAAACCTGATCGTAAGTTGGCAAAACGTCATTCTGGATAACATTAATCTGTGCTTTTTCTTCCTCTGTAATTTTATTTATCTTATCGGCACGTTCGGAGTAAACAGATAGTATTGCTTCTTCCGCCTTCCTTTGCTCTTCTAATGTACTTGCGCCGCTCTTGAATGTTTGATTGAGAATTTTAATGCTATCGGATAATTCTCCGTTTTCCTTGATGAGTTGCGTCGCACGTTCGGAGTTTTTTAATTCTTCCTCACTAAATTTACTTAATTCTAATTGATTAAGCTTTAATTGAGCTTTCATCCTCTCCAAGCTGCCAATAGCAAGTTCATTTATCTTTGCCTGCTTGTTAGTAATTTCAATTCTTGATCTTTCAGCTGCCGTTGAATTATTTAACTCATTTGCAAGCTCTTTTTCTTTTTTAGTCCTTTCGGTTACCTTTATGTTTAACTGAACTATCTGATCTGAATTTTCTTTGTAACTATTCTTTAAATTAAGCATTGATTTCATTAAATCATTAGCTACTTTAGAAAACTCCTCAAGGGTCATGATTCCGCTTTTATAGGCTTTTATCGTCTCCTCTGCCTCTTTACGAATACCCTTCATAGATGTCTCGTATGACTTGTTTAAGTCTGAAAGCAACTCTATAAGTTCGGATATTGAATTATCCGGAGTAACAAGCTCTTTATATTTAATCGGATTGTCTGCCATTGGATAGTCGTTTCTTTAAGTGTTCAAAAGCGTTGTAAAATGTTAGGGTTGTCGTCTTTTTTGGTTCAATTATATTTAGTTGCTCGGTAAGATTAAGGCACATTGTTTCGAATTGTTTATCATAAGCTATTTCGGCATTATCAGAACCAAAGAATTTCATAGGGTCAGCGAACGTCAAAAGCATGTTGTTTATCCTTTCTATCTGCGATTGTTTTTCTTCTATATTGTCATTGATAATACCTTCAATTATCATCTCTGCACGCCTTGACATATATGAATGATATTCGATCATTGAATTATCAGCGAATTGTTGCGGAAAATACAAAACCAACTCATCTGTCAACTTTTTTTTTATTGTGTCTACGCTATCAGTTACTTGTTTATGCGTTAACTCCGATACGGATTTTAACACATCCTTAATACCTTCATCGGTTAGATCATTGCAGGGCTTGCCGTCGATACTTTTAACCATTACGGCAAAAGCGTTATATTTTGGATTCAGTTCTGTCAGAACGAAATAAATATTCTGCCTTAGATTTTCAGCCTCTAACGCTAATTTCTCCCTGTCTCCGTCACTGTTATAGACCAACATCCTATCTATATGAGTATTAATATCTGAAATATCGCTTCCGATACCGCTATCAATTAATAGATACTTGTTGAATTTCTGAAATCTTTCTATCAACAAAGTTTCGATACTGTCGAATAATTCAATCTTTTTATCTTTATTCAAAATTTTCATAACAAGTTTCATTAATATTTAATGAACATTCAAATCTTAATCCGCCAAAAGGGTGCATCAAGAATTGATTATTAGCCTCGTCAAGCGTATAGCCTTTATAAATGTTTTCCGATCTTTCGTATATCTTATTTACCATCAAAGAGCCAAAAGAATACATTAACCGTCCATTTAGAATTTTTAAAATTTGCTGTTTTACGTTTTCGATATCCCTTTCGTTCTCTAATTTTAATCTCCTGAAATCAAACCAAAACACAATACCGCATTGGCAAGTAATAGTATTTTCTACATACATATTATCTTGTTGATATACTTGAGGGTCTAAAAAATCAAACCAACAAAAATTACCTATATTATCATTAGGAGAAACTTCAAGATAATCTTTACCGCCTGCATAGACAGTAGGTAGCAATAACCTTTTGCCGTTAGGATAGACTTTTGTTATCCTCTGTGCTTTTCCGAATGCGTAATCAAGCCAATTCAAACTGGATTTTAATCCCGTCTGGATTTCTCCAACCGCCCTGTCTATCAATTGCGGATTCTCTAATATTGGTGTCTTATACTTCAAATTCATTTCTTATCCTCTCGTTTAACATCGGAAAAATATATTGCCTTATCAATATTTCAAGATTTTCATCAGTTAATCCCAAAATCTGTCTTCCGTATTTCTTTATAAGGGAATCCGTTTTTTCATCAGACGCCTTTATCTCGAACTGCGTATCATCTACTTTTATATAAAAAGACCTGTGGAATTCGCCTGTATCCCTTAGCGTTACCCTGTTATATGGCTGATTTTTAAATTGTTTAAACTCAATCGTTATAGGGCGGTATGGTGCGTAATCCATAATCGACACGCCGACACGGTCAATGCCTTCTTCAAATAACTGTTCTTGTGTATTTGCATTAAGGATAAAAAAAGTAACTTCACTGTCTTCAATAATTTCTTTAATAAATAATCCGCTGTCAAGTCCATCTTGAATCTTCTTTGCTTTATCTATCAAGCCGTTAACTAATCCGGTAGCGTATGATGTATCGAACATATCAAAAAACACTTTTATAAGTTACTCCCTCGTCCTTGCATCCAAGACAAATTCTATCCATTTTATCGGTATTAATATCAAGGGCGGCGTATGCCTTTTTTAAATCATAACCAAGTCCGCCGGGTCTTCCTGCCGTATTTCCGTCAATTTCATAGAGAATATCCAAACGTGAAACATTAAGAGCGTTAGGGTTTGGTCTTACAGCCGGATTCATTGATATGGTTCTTAGAACGGTAGCGGAAACCTGTTTGGCAACAACATCAGCGAAAACACTTCTTTGGCTTATTATAAAATCAGTCAGATCACATCCAACAGTTATTTGAAAATTTACTCCATAGCTTGTCGAAAGAGTGTACATGTTATTTGAAATATCCCACATAATGGGAAATTCTGAATTCACAGGCACTCTAAACGGTGTCACTTTAAGATACTTTGATATAAGCTTCCAAATATTGTTGTTCCTTTGATTACAACCTCCGCATGGGTCAACACTCCAATCTTTAGGAAAATTAACAGCAAACATCCCTTCTGGTAATTCGTCTTGATTATAGCATAAATACCACGTCCCACCTGAATTGATGTCATCGGAAATATAAGGAAGATACCAATCAGCATCAAACCAAGCGAAATCACCATCGGTTTTTATCTCGCATTCAATTGTTTCTATCGGCTCAATCCTTGAACTGTGATAGAGATATAATTTAACCTTTCCTAAAGCTCCGGCAAACTGTAAGCCTATCTTTTCAATCCTTACCGTTACGCCCATACTTCTGACTGGATTTATCTCAAAGCCTACAATAGATTGACGATTTTTGATAATATCAAATCTACGTCCGGCTCCTTCATATAAAGTCCTTCGTTCTAATAAATCTTTAGTCTGAACACTTATTTTTTTATCATCAAGAAACTTTGAAACGGCTTTTTTAATTCCTGATTTAGTTTGGAAAGTCAAATAATCGGATAAGAAATTATACCCCTCCCAATTATCATTGGCAATAGCAAAATCTTCATTATAATCATTATTAAAATCACCGAGTTTAGGTTCTATATTCTGATTATCCTGTTTCGCAATAAACACTTCGTCGTTATATCTTACCTTATCACCTTTTTTATAAATGGTTATCATGTTCCATTTGGGATATTGAAGCGTAAAATCAAGCGGGATTACCGAGCGTATGTTTTCTAATGTTACAAGTGGATGTTCTTCCTGAAAAAACCTTCCACTCTCCGAAATAGTTAAATCATCGTTAATCTTTTCAGCAGGATTAAACGCCTGTTGCCAACCTACCAAGTGAATCAAACTATCTTCTATCTCCTTTAATCTTATCATAACTTTTGCATTAAAAAAGGGATATGGGTATTTCACCCATACCCCCAAAATCAAAGAAATATAAAAATTTAAGGAGCTGTGACAGCTTGAGTATATAGAGGATTAGTTTGGCTTGAACCTGCACCGCATACGGTTTTTACAGGTGCTGCCATCCAGTTATCACAGTCAGAGTTAAGAACCTCGAATTTGATTATCGGATTAGCTACAATATCAGGGTCGCTATTGTATTTCACAATAAAAGCAACGTCTATCCAGAATCCAAAATGTTCGGTAATAACGCAGTTCATATCTGATGATGCTTCACCTGCAAGGGTTGATTTATCGCCCTTATCTGTGTAGTAATAAGTATCAACAGGCATGTTTAGAATTGGCATATTCACAATATCCCATTCAGTATCATTACTCCTTGTACGTGCAAGGTTTTCACGTCCTGAACGTGTTAAATATCCAAGTTGGTTTCCCCTGACTGCAAAGGCAGTCGCAAAGACACTATCCTCATTAGTTAGGTTGTTGGTGAAATGGAAAAACTTATCTGCATATTGGAGTTGTTTGTTTTGCGAGTTGTTCGCTCCCCATTCAGCCATTTTGCGAATATTGCTTTCAATACCGGAGTTAGATACCAAATGAATGTCTCCAAACGAATAATCATTTGCATTGAAAAGAACAGGAATGTCACCCATGAAGTTTTCACGGTAATCCCATTTAACGCCGAGAGTGTTTGCGCTTTCATCATAGAAAAGTTTATCGCCAAAGACTTGTGTCTTATTAGTCTCTAACGCCGCTATTGCTGCAACGTCTAACGTTTTTGCCAATGCTGAAATATGTGCCGTCATTTTGGCGTTAAAGTCTCTTGCATAACCTATGTCATTATTATGATAAAGTACCGGAGTTTGGGTAAATCCTACAGCGTAAGTTGCAAAAACCACACGATATAAAGCCGATGTGTTTTCGGCATCTTCTATAGTACAACTACGAACGTTACTTACTGTAACATTTCCGTTATAATCGATAACAGGGATGTCGATATTTGTCCCTATACTTTGAATAGCTCTATTTCTCAATTCAGGCGTTATAAATGAATCGGCTGCCTCTGTTTGAGAAACGAACAAGTCCAAAGCTCCATATGTACCTACTCGGTGCATATTTTCATCAAATTTTGGCACTTGTATGCGCCAATCTTGAATTCTTGTTGCTATTAAACTCATTGTTATAAAATTTTATTTGTTAATAAATCTCAGACAGCCCCTTTGCCTGTTTTGTTAATTACTTTTTATTTAAGTGGTAAAGTTTTTATATGATTTTCATTTTCCTTGTAAATCTTGTTAAATTCAGTCTGATACTCTGGATTTTCTCTAAGAAAACCTTTCTGCGATAGTATGCCGTGAATTATATCCGTTACTTCGTCTCGGCTTTTTGCTCCGGATATTTCAACTGTTGGTTGCGGGTCTGCTGCCGTAATGTGACCACCATTCCCGCCTGCACCCTTAACAACCCGACCTTTATCCAAGATGCCGATAATTTCCAACTCTTTAGCGAGGATTTCACTAACCGAATACGGTTTAAGCCCGTTTTCGGGATTGTTCATCGTTGCACCTTCATTAGTACGGAAAACTAATTGCTTTCCTCCTTCACCGTTATCTATAAAATCAGGATTATAACCCTTTACTTTAGAGATAACCTGTCTTACTAATTCCTTTTTCGCTGCTTCCGGAATTTCTTTTTTGTATTTCATGGCTTTTTCAGCTTCCGAAATCTCAAACTCTACTTTCAACCCGAATAACTCTTTTTTATGAGTTTCTTCAAGTTTTTGTTTTTCTTCGTTAAGTGCATTAAACAAGTTTTTTGTCTGGTCTAATTCGGCTTTTGTATTCGAAAGGAGTGTTTTTGTCTCCTCGTCGCTTCCACTGGTTTTAATAACGTTTTCAAGCCTTGCTTTTTCCTCTTCCAACATTGCTATCTTACTGCTTAACTCTTGTGAATTTTCAGACTTTGACTTTAGTGTTTCAATAACTCTTTTTGCATAGTCATAAGTTTTTTCTTCAGGATGATTTTTCTCTATTCCGGATGTTTTCAAATCTCCATCAATTCTATTGTAAATCTCTCGAGTCTTAGCAGCAATTACATTGTTTTCATCATTTTTACTCATTTCAACGATTGTTGAAATTGCTTCCGGAGCTAACTCCTCTAACGCCTTATTGGCTCTTAATACTTCTTCTGTTAACATAACTATTTTGTTTTTGTAGATTTTTCAGGTTCTTTAGTAGATTCCGTTGTCTCCTTAGGTGGTTCAACGACTTTTTCAGGTTCTGGATTTACACCATTGTTCTTAAATTCTTCAAGTAATTCAGCTCGTAATTCTTCAATCAATTTTTTACGGTCTAATGCGGCTCTTTCTTCCGATTTTAAAGCATTTTCTTCATCTAATTTCTTTTGAGCTTCAAAATTTAGTGCATCGGCTTTTTCTTTATCCTCTGCTTGTTTTTTCGCAATTGCTTCCGCATACTCGATAGGATTAAATAGAACTTCAATAGTGTAGCCTTGTTTTACAAGGTCGGTTTTTACAGTGTTCCATGTTCTTGGAGGATACTTTTGAACAAATGCTTTAGATTTCCTCTCTCCGGTTTTACTGTCAAATTCAACCATCTCTAATTTTACATGATAAGCCCTAAGGTCTTTTACCATCACTTTGTAATTTTCTTTTGTGATTTCTTCTTTAACTTTCTGTGACATAATTTTTTAATTTATCGTTAATAATATTTATCTTTTTATTAAAATCTAATAAGCTTCCGAACTCGATAATGTTTAAATTCTCGCGTTCAAATCTTTTTATCAGGTCTGAAAAATTTAATTTAATCTTTAGTGTTTGCTCATCAATAAACCCTTTTTGAAAAAGGTCTATTACTTCATTTCTCGTATAGTGTCTGAATGGTTCTAATTCCGAAAGAATCAATATTCTTTGTAGTTGAGTAGCATCGTTTTTATATTCAGCATAAAATATTCTCTCTTGAAGCATATCTAACTCTGCTTCACTTGCTCCGCTATCCTTTGCCGACTTATATTGTAGTCTTAGCTGTTCACCTGTGAAGTTATAAAACACAGTACCAAGACTTATATTCACTGACACCACTGTATCATTTCCATAGCGCAGTCTTGCAACCGTCTCGTCAACAAATTGCTGTGCCTGTTCAAATCCTCGTTTTACTTTATTCCTCACCGTTGATCTGCTTTCATAAACTGCATTTACTTGTTGCTCGTTAACAGCTTGCGAGTTTACAAGATTATCATCAACACCAACTGTGCTGTCTATTATACTTTTTATTAATCGTTGCTCTTCTTCTACATTGTATCTAAGGCTTGCCTCATTGATTTCTATAATCCCGACAGGTTCACGCATATCTCCATTTTTCTCACTCGGTGGTGGAACGGATAATAAAGAGCCCGCACCTGTTAACCTATTAGCCTCACAAACAGGACACCTCGCAATATGTCCATTGCTGTCAAGCATATGATTTTTATGTTTATCAACAAGAAATCCGCCGTCACATTCGTAACCTTTATCAGCATTCATATAGTTACAATTTTGCTTGTAGCTCCATAAAATAGGATAAGCACTATAAAGGTCTAATTGTTTCTTATTGATGTGAAAAAATTCCAACCAATCGAATTGATTAAGCTCTTTACTTATTAGTGAAGCTTTTATATCGGGTTGCGATAGGTTTAATGGTTCGTTCCAAAAGAATTTAGCAGGACAATAGCCCAAATCATGAGGATTATTTGATATTTCATCCCCAATCTTATCATTCTTGTATTCGTATGTTTTATAACTTTCGTCGTCAACTACGGTTAAAACACTATCAGTTTGTTTAAAAATTACATACTCCATCATTCCCGACAATGGGTCTGTAGTCTCGTAATCAATAACATTACTCATTTTCAGCCAATAAAAATATGGTTCCGGAAGCTCAGTCGTTTGTTCAATGGGTAAGTCAACAACCAAAATACTGTTAAACTCTGTCTTGTAGTATTCCCAGCCTACCCGATACCATATCTCCGGCTCTTTTAGTACCTCCTGCCTGTAATATTCAAAGTCATCTTTATATTCGGTCGTCAGGAATTGATAATTAAATGATTGGTTTTGTCCGTCAAAAATGTTACTCATTTTATCGAAAATAGTGCCAACTACTTCCGAAGTTTTCATCGGCACTCTGAATTGAATTAGAAAAGCCCTGTATTTATCCTTAGGTAATAGACTTTCAGCATACGCCAAGAAATCCCTCGTCGGAGTAGTACTCGATTGAGCGACTTTGGTTTCTGCATGGAATTTTACGCGGTTTTGATGTGCGATAATTCTATTTATCGTCTCCGCCTTTTTCCTCTCCAGAACTTTCTTTTCTATTTGCTCTCTTGACAATCCCATTTTCAGTTAATTCATACTTTGAGTTTTCCGGTAATTTCCAACTTCCATTCTTAATGCTTAGAAGACGATTGGCTTGTTCGAGGCTAAATGCCTTTGAATACCTCCCACATGTCAATTCAATTTCTGTCTTTTTCATAACAAATTAGTTTTCAACGACAGGAATTAAATCTCTTACAGGGAAGAAATCAGATGCTTTAAGTATCACGGTGTTATCAGACCAATTTGGATAGAAACTCCATTGTATGGTGTTGAAATCAGAAGCTCCAAAAATACCGGATGTTACATCGCTAACTCCAAAGGCTGTGATTGGAATAAATTCGTAGTATGGATTGCCTTCGGTATCAACATCGCCTGTATCGATAAGGCGCATTTGACCCCATCCATCAAAAAGTACTACTCCGATTTCTTCACACATTAAGTCTTTTAGTGGTTTTATAACCTCTTTTTGGTTGGCTTTCTTTACCGTAGCTGTGAATGTTGTAGGGTTATAACCCTCTACTTCCTCGATACCGTCGGGAGAATCATTTCCTCCGCCACTTGTAAGCACATCGCCTGCTGTCATTGTCGGCGAATAAAGTATAGGAGTTAATACAACAAGAGAATCATCATAAGAAGTTAAAAGTTCTTCCCATGTTGCTTTCAATTCAGGTAACGTCATTTGGTTTTTTGTTCCGTCGCTTTTATAAAGTCTTTGAAAAGCAGCTCTTTGGATTTGCCCGAAATTAACCGGACAATTTTGTTTTGGGACTATTGGCAAATTTGCCCCGCGTGGACATTTACAAATCATAATTAATATTTTTTGGTGAAACAATTATGACAGCCCCTTTGTCATGATTAATACAGTGCAAATATAAATAGGAGTTTTTTAGAATAATGACTTTTGCACCTCGAGTTTTTGACAAACATTTTACCAATTCTTTTGGCGATGATTTATTTGTTTATCTTTGCAATACGTTCTTTCTTAATGTAAACTTACAGGAGATTTTGACGGTAGTAATCGCTACCGTCTTTATTTTAAGCACAAATTTTTATTTCATTATACTCTATTTTGTTTTTTAAGGTTATGTTTTTATGGGCGGCGCGTTAATACGTGCCGCTTTTTTGTACAGAAATAGAAATGTGTAGAATCTTAACAAACTGACCATCTCGGATGATCAAATTCTCCGGAATACTCTGGTCAATTTTATCAGAATCTACATATAGTAACCTATAGTAACTTTTTTTACAAAATACGACTTTTAGAACAATTAATTTTGTCTTTATACGGGAATTTTTGAGACTTATAGAGAAAAATAGGAAATTTAGGACAATTTTAATATTCCTTAATTTTCTCTTGTAACTCCCCTGGGTATATCTTCGGCATAATCAAAATAAGCACGCATTAAAAGCACATCACGCCAATCGGGCGACCGACCGATACTTTTTTTTATTTCTTCTTTAGGCTTGATTCTTAATTTACCATCACTATCAACTTTCCAAGTTTGAAGTTCTCCTAAATCTCCTGTAAGGATTTCTTTTTCTTTTTCCGATATTTCACAAACAAAGCTAACAAGATAATTATTTATACTTTCTGCAAGCTTATACCCGCATTGACTTTGTAAATTATAATAATTTTCTCCATAAAATGGACTTGAACCATTTTTAAATCCTTTTATTCCACAATTATCAATTACTCCACCGCCTACACCGTCTTCATCGGCAATACAATTATCTTTAATAATTCGATACTTAAATCTTAAGTGGTTTATTGCGTCCTGAATATCGGTTGTCTTACTTGTATTCATAATCAAAAAATCGACTATCTGCCAACCTTTCCAAACTACAATAATTGCCCTGTCACTTCCAAATCTCGCTACATCTGCCGTTAAGTAATAAATATTTGATTTTTCGTCAAAATCATTATTAAATATATACATAATCACTTCGTGACTGCATAAACGATTGGGGTTATCGTCATAATCCCATATGCCAAGTAAAAGGCGTTCTCTTGTAGCTTTTGTAGATATTGACTCAAGTGCCTTTCTATATCCCTTCTCATTAAAAGGATTGTCCTCTTCAAGTGCAGGAATAAAGGCTTGGTTAGGCTTTAAAGTTCTGTTTACTGATGGAGCATAGAACTCATCATACAACCAATTCTTTTGAGGATTACAAGTTATAAATAATTTGCTCAGTAAACCATATTCATCATTCCTGTGCCTACCTACACGGGATTTTAAAGTATCAAAAGCAGCAAAATGAACCTCTCCTGCCTCTTCTATCCATCCGCCTGTGTATTCCTTTGAGCCTAACTTCTTATATTCGGGGTCAGTAGGCATAAAAAATAGACCTAAAAAGTCTATCCGGCTACCATTAGAAAATAAAATATATCTTCGTTCCCTTATAAACCAATCTCGGTTTTCTTCTAATCCATACTTTAAAAATACTTTCCTAAATGTCTGAAATGTAGAGTCCCTAACATCTACTATATTATTTCTACCAACAAACCATTTAGTTAATGGATAACTTAAACAAGACCAAGTTAGCCATTCGCAGCCCGTCCATGACTTCGCACCTCCACCAGCCCCGCCATACAATATTTCAGTATGGATATTATCAGTAAGTATATGCAACGCTTCATCTTGCTTATCGTGGCGCTTGCCATCAAACTCAACGATGAAGTCAAATTTGCCACGCTTAAATAAATCAATACAAGATTGAACATAGGCATCATATCTTACTTCTTTACTTGCCACGCAATTTACGCTGTATTTTATTAAACTCTAATAATTCATCATCACTCAATTTATCAAAGTTTAATACTTCACTATTTATAGTTTCTCCATTTGAAGTTATATCTTGACTTTCAACATAGCCTCTTTTCTTACCAATTGTTCTCAATACAAATTCTTGGTTTCTTGTTTTTCCATTAATAGCATCTTGGATATATTTACTCTCAATCACATCAATAAGATTATCACGGAGACCCTCAATATAATCAGTCAAATCATATATTTTTATCCATTCATAGACAGTAGCTCTCACTACATCATAAGCTTGGGCAACTGGATAAACTATCCCCGAACTATCTTCAAGTGCCCTCATTAAAGCTTCTTTACTTGGGCGTTTTCTTTTTCTATTCATAATGTAAGGTTCAATCATTTTTCTTCTTTGGTTTCCACCCCTTTGAGTATTCATGATTTTGAATATCAAGCACTTCAAAAACATCTTTTTTAGCCAATAAGTCGATTTCTTGCTTTGAAGCCCCAATCTCTTCAGCTATCTTTTTAGGAGATATGTTATAATCATGTATTAACTTATAGACTATTTCGTGCATTTTGAAAGCAATATGATTGCCCTTAGCCCTATTAATTCTAATTGTTAATAACATTCTATCCACTATCGGTAAATCCAATTTTACTACTGGTACGAGATAACCAAATTGTTCGACAATTTTACTACTGGTACGAGATAACCAATAACGATGAAAGCCGTCTATTATCTCTAAATCCTGAGTTACTAAAATTGGCTGTACCCAGCCTTGTCTCAAAATGGAAAACTCAAGAAGTTTCATTTCTTGAGTTAATACCACATTTGGATTATAGTCATTCGCCTTTAAATCTCGGCAATCTAACCATTCTACATTTGATATTGGTTGTTTATCTATCATTTTTTATATCGTTTAATTATCCCATGTTCACGGGCTAAAATTGAAAAATCATGTTTAAATACAGGCGGATATTTTGCCCCATCTTTTATACTCCTAAAATAAGAATTTACAGCACTCATATTAATATGCTGTGAATGATACATCATGTGACATCTCCAACATATTTCATGCATTACTTTTTTTACTTCGAGTATTTCTTCATCAGTTGCCGAACCTATTAACATCTTTGGGACAATAGACAAAGTAACATCATAGTTAGAATTATGATGATGTAAAATCCCCTCTGTCTGCCCACATATTTCACATTTAGTAGGATTATAAATTAATCCCAAACGCTTAGCTCTATTCGTGAGAGTTAAACTTTTTTGCCTATCAGCGGCACTCCATTTTTCAAAATCTCTCATATTACCATCTTTTAACAAAACTTATTCCGTTTTTTTTTACATTATGAATTTCAAACTTATTCTTGAGAAACATACCTAAACTAAATTCTGTGCAAAAAGCACTCGTTTCTGAACACTTATTTTGTATTTCTCTTAATTCCCATAACTTAGTATAAATGCCTTTTTTCCGATATTCAGGCAAAACAAAATCAATCTTGTATCTCATTGTTTCTCCTATTCTTTGAAATCCAACACAACCTACTAATTTATTTTCATCAAAAGCAGCTATGTATTTACAACCATCATTTAACCGAAACGCAATCCGACTATTTCTGAATTGTTTACCTAAACGACTATACAACTCATCAGCAGAAACAAAATCAAATGTTATATTCAAGTCCTTCATAATCATAATATTTTTTAGTAACATCTTCATTATGTAATGCAGGTATCATTCTCTTATATCTACCGTTAGCAATTACATTAAAAACATACAATATAGGAAATCCCCCTAACGGTCTATGTGTTTCATGTTTTTCTCTATATCTTTTACATTGCATAATCTTATTTAAAACATCTTCAATAAATTCATCAGCAACAATATCTTTTGCAAACTTAATTACTCCCTCCCAACTCACAGGATAATTAGAATAATCATTTCTCTTTGGTTTGTAATCTTTTGAATATCTAACTTGTAATTCAACTTCGGGAAATACAGCAAGCATTTGATTATATAAAACTGGGTCTTTTGTTTTCATAGTCAATAATGCTGATTGTGCTGCCTCTGCATGTAAAGGAGTAGAAACCCTTAATTTATCTCTATTAAATATTTGATAATCGTATGTTTCACAATATTTAATCTTGTATTCATAAAAGAACTTGAATACATCTTTTTCTTTCCAATCATAAATGGGTTTAACAACTGTAGCATTTCTTTCCTCTGTATTCATATAACAATGAATATTGCGAGTAGCAAATATAGCTTTTCTTCTATTTATACTCTCATCGGCACGGAGACCAAGAACAACCGCTATTTTACCTTTTAAGTCTTTAGTATATTCCAAATATGCTTTATCCTGATACCTAACGCCATCACAAGTTAAAGCCCAACTTGGAATAGGTCTAATATGAGGTCGATTAATATCCCACTGAATATATTTCTCTTTATTACCTAAAATATACTTTTCACTCTCAAGTTGCATACACCACCATTGGAAATTATATTTTCCACTATTCATTATTTCTTCACAGAATTTTATAACTCGGCTATCAACTAATTCCTCATCATAAAAAACAACATCAAGTTTCTTTTCTATACCATGTGCTTTACGATATAATTCAAATAGTTTTAAACAAACCAAACTATCTTTACCGCCTGAAAAGGAAATAAAGATATGGTCAAACAATGAATGAATAGTATGTATTCTTTCCATTGCAGCATCAAAAACATTCATTTCTGAATATTCATATTCAAGCTTATCAAAACTATAATTCTCCTTTGAACTTGTCATAATCTTTTGCCTTTTCTTTTTTACTATCTTTTTGAGAAACTTTAATCAATTTTAGTATTAATTCACTATCAGTATATTGTTTATTCTCTTGGTATAATTCTTCTACCCATAACAACAACCGAGAACTAACCATTTCTACACCTGAAAATCTATTTCTTAAATGAGTTAGAAAATCATAAAACAAATTTTGTTCCTCAATAGATGAAAATAAAATAGTATAATTTTGAATTACATTTGCTCTTGGTTTACTTCCTCCACTTGTAGCATCTAAAATCTTCTTTGGAATTTCAATACCTATTGAGGGTTTATTTATTAGAATTTCTTGCCAATTTTTCATCTCAATAGTAGCCCAATCAAATTTACCAAAGCCATCAGCATTATCCTTTAACATTATTCTTACCTCATCTGATTCGGTAAGTCCTTCCATTATATAGACAGGAACTTCATTTATACCATTAATTTTAGAAGCCTTTAATCTTTGATTTCCTGCAATAACAATTAACTTTCCGGTTCTGTTTGAGGCAATTATTGGTCTCGCATTAAACAAATCCTTATCCTCTTTTAAGGATTCCGACAACAAAGTTAATTTCTCTTTGGTTATTAATCGTGGATTATCAGGATGTTCGATTAAATCATTAACACTTATTAATTGAGTATTCATTTCTTTTTACTTTCGTTAATCATTCTTGTAACTGTGTTTATCATGCTGTTATTAAGTGGAAACGGCAATTTTGAAGTGCCAACCTCTTTTTCTGCCTCAATTCACTCTTTGACCTTATCTAACTCTTTTATTTCTTCATCTGTTTTAGTTTTTAATATTTCATTTACTTTCTTAACTAATTCTCTGAATTTGCGGTTATACTTAACCTCGTCGTCATATTTTTTCTGCATTACCAAGATATTAGAACGCGTCCTGTTGATTAGTAATGAGAGGAAATAACTCGACACTCTTGGGAGCAAAGAAACAAAAATCATTCGGCAATAAACCGATTCCATCCTTTGAGTTTTTGACAAATATTTGTCTCTTGGTATTCCGCTTGCTTGCTCTATGGCTTGATGTATGTGTTCGGATGCGTTAATGTATGCCTTTAATTGACACACAACGTTGAGACCCTCACTTGTAGCTCCAATCTGAGCTAATTCTGTTGTATTGATTCTATATCCACTTTTACTTTCGCGTAGTGTTTTTAACGCTCCGCAGTTGTTTTTCTGCGGACAAAGGTTGCAGTTGTTTTTCGTAAAATTTTTCTGATTAGGAACTGTAACATAATATGGTCTGTAACGATCGTATTTACGTTTTTTTTCTCTCTGTGTTAATTTGCTGTTCATCTTTCAATAACTTTTTCATGGTCTTTCTTCCGCACTCCATACCAATTTCACGGATATAATTACGTTGTGATGATGATAGAGTAGGAGTGTTTCTCTCAAGAACATTTTTAAACGTCTCAATGAATTTATCTATCTGAAAATATCCTTCGTCGCATAGACTATCTATCGGATGAGCTTTTAAACACAATCCCTTTCTATACGCTTTATCTCTCGCATCTTTCCTTGTTTTGACTAGGTCTTTTAGTTTATTCTTAGTTATATTTATAAACCCCTCATTCCGGAAAAGTTCATTAACCGTCATTTCTTGTAGTGGTTTCATCGTTTTTAAATTCTTTAAATCCTCGTACTGTTAATTCTGCTACTATCTTAGGTTCTAATGAACGTACTTTAGCGCATTCAATAGCTTGTTTTTCCATTGCAAAAATTGAGGTTAATATGTCATTATCATCGCCGACAAGCATTATATCGAAATTCAGCCATTCAAATTCTAATTCTCTTGAATGTAGGTTAATGTTTAAAGCAGGGATAATTGCGAAAAATCTTTTATCCCAAATAACGTTTATAAAAAAGCGGATTTGCTTAATTCTATTACTTTTGTTTTCTTTCATCATCTCTAATGTAAGAGGTTCTAAAGGATAATGAGTATTATCATCCTTTATTAAAGGTTCATAATACCTTATGCTACGGTTATAGATATAATCTTTCATAATTATTAAATTTATTATAATTTATATTATCTATATTCTTCATCAAACTCCCGATCAAGCCTATCACAACAACTTTGGCAAACATCTAAATTGCCATACTTTGTTACTGCAGGTTTTTGGTTGCATTGGTTACACATAGGTATACCTTCTTTATCGCACAATACAAATTCATAAACCCAAACAAAAGGGTTTTCTTCCCAAATGTCTTTTTTACTGATATGATTTATAAGATAAGAAAATGCCTCTATAGCAGTTTCATGAAATCCAAAATAATTGTCATACTTAAAAATATCTTTAGAAGCATCTTCGGGAGATAACAACATTTTATCTATCCCTTCTTTAAAACAATCTTCCTCACTAATATCCTGCAGCTTTTCAATTTTTACATCTGTAATTTTTACAAAATATCTTGCGGCACTTGTAGGCATGAAAAGTTTGTTTTTCCAAAACCATGGAAATGACATTTTTTCCTCTAATCCATCCGATTTTAATTCTTCAATATCTTTTTTATCATATTTATAATATGTATCAAGAAAAATCTCATAATATGGCTCTTTAAGATACAAAACCTCTCCAAGTTTGTAGCGCGGTTTTATAAATCCTTTTTCTCCGATCGGATTTCCTATAAATCCATTTCCCGACAATCCTTCAAATGACATAGGTTGTTCTTTCACTACTCTCCTCGTCATTGTTTTCCTTTTTTCCACAACTGCAATAAATAGCGGTTCTATAAAGCATATTCCGTTCATGGTTTAACTATTAATTGGTTCATATCCTAATTCTTCCAAATCTTGGTAAACTTGTGGTGTGTGTTCGTTGCTTTTATCAACAAATAACATTAACATTTTTTCTAATTCATCTAATCTTTCCTTAAATTCAGAAGATTCGTAAAGAAAATATTGCGAGTAAAGAGGCTTTTCTCTAATGACATGAACTTTGTGCCTAACTCTACCGTTTAGACGCCTTTCTGCCTCCAAATTTAATGTAACCGTAATGATAAACAGTTCATTTTTGTATTCAAATACCTTTTTAAAAATTTCTTCTTTCATAATAATATATTTCTTTATTTATTATCATTCCAACAATATTTCTGTGTGCCTTGATTAGTCCATCCGTATTGATCAAGGTTGCTGCTCATGATATACTCATCGGCAGCTTCCCATGAATCAAATTCAACAATCAAAACTTCTCCATTGTTATCGCGGATAAAATCCCTTAATCCACGATCAATAAAACTAAATTCTAACATAGCTATTCTATTATTTCTGAATATATGTCAAAATCATCAAGTTTACCATTCATATCATAATCTGCAATCAGATTAATTGGGCTATCAATATCAATTTGTTCTCCGTTATCAAAATAATATTGTTTTTGTCCATTACGTTTAATTTGCCCAAGAACTTCCATATCTTCGTCTGTTCCATATCTGCCGATGTTTAAAGCTATATTTTCTGCCAATTCTTTATAATTGGCTTCTCCGTAAAATTGATTATAAACTTCAAACAGTTCCTTGAACTCTTTAGAATTTTCGTCAAATTCTATTATTACTTCCGTTGTTAATTCTACTTTAATTCTCATGTTTTTATTTTTATAAAAGTTCTATAATTGTTGCATAACATTTTTTAATCTCTTCAATATGCTCGTTTACATATTTATCAAAAGAACCACCAAATATCTCATCAAGTCTTTCAGATATTTGCCCGAATGGATTAAGCCAAGAATCATTTTTGATTATTTCTTTTGGTTCATAAAGTGCAACTAAATGACTACTTGTGTTAAAATGCACTATCATAGTAGCATAGGAAGTTAGTTTATTTTCCGCCTCGAGCGAGTATCGTGAGCTGATAGCCCCATATTCAAATCTTATCATATTATCTCCTTTCTATTTTGTTTGCTAATTAATTCTATATTGTCATGGACATTTCCTATTATTTTAAACTTATGAATGTCAAAATTTTTAAATAACGGGAAATAATAGGAGCTATTTTCAAGAAAAGAATGTCTATAAAATGTTAACTCGGATTCGTTAAAATAAACTCTTGATAGACACAAATTAGCAGTGCCCGATTTTAAAATATCCCCTTCGAAAATATTTATTCCGTTTATATCGATCAATCCTGTAAATTGTCCAATTGATTCAGGAAATACTTCTACTATAGATTGATTTTCAGGAGACATAAACCCACAAGTTCCGTCCCATTCAACCCATCTTATGATACAAGCCACTAATGGGAGCTGGTCTTCTTTGCATTCATTAATAATATATGGAGCTCCAAAAACCCATTTATTATTTTTCATGCTTTTTCCTCTATAAAATACATTTCTCATAACTATTTCCTTTCTATTGGTCGCCAATATTTAACATTTTCAATCATAACATCGGTATGAAAAGGGACAACATACCAAGCATTATGTTCCCATACTGCCGTATAGACATTATCTCCCATATCCTTAACCAATATTACTTCATCGGGATTATCAGGCAATTCCTCTTCAACACTTATCCATTGTTGAGCGAATTCAGCGCCTGCTTTAAAAGCTAAATATGAATTTAAAACAAAACCACGTACAGGATTTGTTTTTTCTTTTGCATATTCTTCTGCAAATTCTTTAATTGTTGTCATGGTTTATATTTTTTAGTTTTTTGATTTGTTTAATTCTTCTTCAAATTTGGCTTTATCTTTTTTCCAAATTTTATCAAGTCTTTTCATTTCTTTATTAAAAGTCTGATAATTTTCATGAGATAACATTCCGTATTTATCTTGCAAGGCATCAAATACATATCCTCTCATTTCAATCCATTTATCTAAGCAATAATCACATATTGCTGATGAAAAAGGGGTCTCATCTCCACATCTAACACATTTACTCATTTCGTTTTTTTTAATTGATTTATTTTTTAAATCCTTAATAAAATCTTCTACTAATGGACTTGTATCATCTTTACACTTTTACTTCAAATGGTCTCATTTATTCGATAGCTATTTGAATATTATATTGAAATTCTTTTAGTAATGCCTCTATTGGGGGGGGCAATTCATTGTCGGATTGCTCCGGTGTGATAAGGACTTCTCTTGTTCTTGCGTTAAGAGGATAGCCGGCTTTTCTTACCTCACCGTGAAGATAATATCGGCGATTGTTTTGTTTTTTCGTGTATGCCATGTTTTTATTTCTTATAAGTTATTCTATGATACTTCTCTACTTTGTAAATTGAAACTTCTTTTGCCGCCTGATCTTCTTTGAACATTTTTTTTTGCTACTTTGTCAATAACATCAAAATCCATGTTCTCTTTTATCTCGGTAACTTCAACGGTTCCATCGTTTTTCGTTAATTCTATCGTGAAATATATCTGTACTTCCATGATTCTTTAATTTCTGTTTTTAATGGTTTCTTTAATCATATTGATTGTGTTTTGTGTACAAAGGTCATTGGGCTGCACTCTTAATAGTAGCCAACCTTGCATTGCTGCTGTATTGTACTTCTCCATATCAAGAAGAAAACCCGATGCCCTGTTATGTCTGCCGTATTTCCAAATTCCGCCCTCGACTTCAATGGCAATCTTATGTTCTGTAATAGCATAATCAAATTTCCATCTGCGTATCTGGTCGAAACGATGTTCTTTAACTACGTTTAGCCCTTGATCTCTTGCATAGACTTTAAACAGGTCAAAATCAGGTTGCATACGGATTTGTCTATTTGCTCTCATTGTCAATGTAGATTTTAAGTATTAATTTCCCGTTGGCAAAGTCATATTTTATCGCCTTTAGCTTATGGATTTCATCTTGAAATTTCATTGTAGCTACTTGAGTTCTACGCTTTGGAGATAGTTTTTCAAAACCATCAGGCATTGTTTCGGTAAGGTTGATAATTTTACTGAAAATAGCATTGTTCTTTATAGCGTTTAAACTTAGATTGTGATTTTCTATCACTATTTCTTTTGTTTTCTCTATCAGCAAGCTATTTTCTTTCCTTAAGTTGCTGTTAGTCATTATCAATCCGATTACTCCGAGTAATAATCCTACGATGATGATAATTAGAATAATTGTTGTCATGGTGCTTAATTTTTAATTTAAAATTTATTAATTCAATAATTTTTTTTCATCAATCAAATAAAGTTCTTGATTATTGAAAATTTTCATATAATTTTCAGTATTCCCGCAGAATTCTTTCACAACTTCCTTTTCTTCATTATTCATATCCCCAAATGGTTTACGTCCGAAATTTGGTGGCAACCAGCTTTTTTGTTGGCTTCCGAAAAGATTAAACTTTTCTAAAAGTTCAAGGTCTCTAAAAACTATATGACATGTGCCTTTTTTATAAAAAGTTACGGTAATATGAGTTAATTGAATGTCCTTTAAAATCCCACTTTTCCAACTCGATTCAAGATTTTGCCGAGTATTATAATTATGATCCGAATTTCTATTTTCTAAATAGTTTAATGTCTTAATTATATCATTCAGTCGTTCAGAGCAAGAATAAATCTCGCTAAATCCATAACTGCCAGGTGTTGGGTAGAAATTTTTATCGTTGTCTAATAAGTTTTTCATAATTTTCTTCTATCTTTTCCGTTAATAATTAAGTAGTTAGACATTTCGTACAGGCGGCTAACTACACGCTCGCCGTACATGTTAAGATTGTCGATATCGCTTGGACTGTTATTCGAAGAAATAAGTGTCATGTATTGCGGTCTGTCGCCTCTGTGTTCAAGAATTTCTCTTAAAACTCTATTGCGGTTCCCCATGTGCATTGTCTCCGGCTGTTCAGTTCCCAAGTCTTGGATATACAATATCGGAGAATTCTTGTATTTAACTATCTCACCCGTGTTTTTATAATCATCGCAAATTGACGACGAGCGGTGGCATATTCCTGTTAAGGGTCTTGGATTTCCGTCTGAATACCACAACACGCCGAGCTTCATTGCTATCTTGGAAATTATCTCAAGCAAAACACTCTTCCCACTTCCAACCGAACCAGCCAGATATAAACCTTTGCAAGTATTTCCTTTGATAATTTTCTTTTCGTTATCAAAATCCAAACATTGAAATTCTTGACCTGCAAGCCATTTAAGGGCATTTTCGTATGCAAACCTGTTTTGGTCGTCAATGACAAATTTCTCTGGAAACATCTGCGTTCCGATTACCGTTGCAAGTTCAACGAGTTGATTAACGTCAATGTCATAATGCTTGCGCTCAATGAATTGTGGCGTTTCTTCCTGCCTTAATTCTTGTATAATATTTCCGATACTTAAACTCATAGTTTTGCCTTCCATTTGTCGTTAATACTTTGACTTTCTTTCTTTTGACCGCAATCTTTTCTTTCTTTGTTATCAAAATTACCCTCTAATATTTTAACCCAATTCGTGGAATTCTCAAAAATCCAATCAAATGTGACAATCCAAGAATTTTTATTCTCTCCTCGCATAAAGTCTGATTTTTTGATTTTTTCAATGATTTCAAGAAAAGTCTGATGCTGAATCTCGGGAGTTTTTCCAAATTCCAAAAGCCGCGTTTTAATTTTTAATTTTCTTTTTTCATTTAAAATTTTAACTTTTTTAAGGGGCGATGTGGTCGATGAGTTCCACTCGTCGACAATATCCTGTAAAGGATATAGAGTGTTTAGTTTAGTTTTGTTTAGTTTAGTTTTTGTTTTATTTATCTCGTCACCAACCTCGTCACCAACCTCGTCAAAATTTGACAAGGTATAAATAACATTAGGACTTCCGTTGCGAGTTTCAAATCGTATTAAACCTGCTTGTCTGAGTTTATTTCGAGCATTTTTCAAAGTGTTAAAGGAAATTCCTAAATCCGCTTCGATTTTAGAATTGTTCCGTTTGAATGGATTCTTCCAATGACAGATGTTGCATATTTCTAAAAGATGGAAATAAACAGCTACTTCTGTGGTGTTGAATGAATGTTCTTCATGTGACCGCCAAAAACCTTTTATAAGCTCGATATAATTCATACTATAATAAATTATTTCAACAAAAATCTTCTACTTCCGTTTTTATTATCAAGATACTTCAAGTAAAGCTCCGGATGTTCTTTTTCAAATTTCTTTACATTGAATTTCTCACCATCCTTGCTCGCTTTCCATGTTGCCAGAATCTGACCGCAATATGATAGAGCCTCGCCGTCACCGATAATGAACTTCATTGCATCTTCAATCTCTGTCTTTTTACTCCCAAGCTCCGAAATTTCATCCTTAAGGCGGTTTAACTCATCATAATACTTCAATACTTCTTCGTTTTTTGTTTCAATAATCTTGCCTTGAATATGCTTTGGGTATTTCATCATAACATCATCAATACTGGATAATGCAGGTTCTTGGTTGCCTATGATATTATCAATCCAGAATTTATCTACTTGCTCTATCATATAGTCATAAAAATCCTCGACAAAATGAATATTCATGTAATCGAAATCTCGTCCGCAACAAAGCCACGCCAAAGCCCCTTGATAAAGTCCGACAACTCCTAATTGATATTGAAGCTGACAAAACCAGTAAGGCGGCAGATTATCTTTATCGACACTCATCTGGGTTGTTTTAATCTCCAAAATCCCCTTGTTTGATTTATTTCTTGGCATATCAGGCAGCCAGAAAAGCCTGTCGGGCGACACTCTTAGATAATCTTTCTCGTTATCTACATAGAGGATATTTTCAGCCGACGACTTAATTATATCAAGTCCTGTTTCATCGGCAAAAAATCTTGAAACGGCATCTTCCAGGTAATTGCCTGCCTTCATTAGAAAATTATTCTCCTGTGGCAGATCAATCCCCTTTTTCTTTCGCCATAATTGATACGCCGATTGATAAGGGTTAAGTCCGAGAATTGAGGCAACATCGCTGCTGCCTATTCCCTTTTCTCTCTCCTTGAGCCATTGATGGCGGTCTTTGTTTTTTAATAATATTGCGCTCATTATTAATTATTTATTTTCATCATTAAACAATTCGCCTGTCTGTGTGTCAACATTAGTTGTCATAGAATCTTTCGTTTTGTTTAATTGTTCAGATTTTTTTGTTGCTTCTTGGGCTTTCTTCATATTTTCCTCCGCCTGTTTTTTAGCCGCATCTTCTTTTTTGGCTTCCTCTGCCGGCTTGATAAATTCTTCTTGAATGGAGGTTGTACCTTCTTTTATTGCCGTCCAGATTGAACGTAAGACAAAAAGCCTTTCGTTGTCGATTTCTTCTTTTTTACTTATTCCAAGCTTGTCGAAAATCATTTGTTCAGATACCCCTGCTTTTGAAAAATTAGCGAATGCGTTTTGTCTTCCTGTCTCAAGGTCAACGGCTTTACCCATTGCAACCTGTTTAACATCTTCAACGACTTTCTTTGTAACTGCCTTTGGTACAACCTTCAGTACAGCATTTCTAAAAGCTATTGCAGAGGCTGCATTGCCTGTCACAACCTGCATGTCTTCTGAGAATGTTCTGCCGTTTTTATCGGTTATCCGTCTTTTCACTTCAACCGATACTGCTGTGTTGGTCTCTAAATCGTGACAAACACCTTGAGCTGTAATTGTCTTTCCGTCGTTGCCGATAATTCTTGTTTGAACTCTTAAATTCCCCCACGCTCCGGCGATAATTTCACTCATGCGAACCGATAATCCTTCAACCATTTTTTTATCGTCGCCCTTACCTCTATACAAGGCATAAAAGCAATCTTCTGCCGTTTCAGTGTCCATTGTAGCGTAAGTCTTAATCTGATTTAAGACGCTGACAATATTACGTGGGTATTGTTTTGCTGTTGAAATTTGGATGTCTATCTCAGACCTGTTAATAGCCTGCAACATCTCACTTTCTCTAATTTCAATAATTTCACTCATAATTTATTTGTTTTTAAAGGTTTTTATCTATCATAATAATCCATCGGGTCGTATTCTTCTTCCGGGTCGTACTCCTCAAGGATAAAGCCTTTACCATTGCAGCACTCACAAGGTTCGTTATCCGGCTCGTTTGTTTCTTCAGGTGTCCAATACCCTTTTCCGCCACATTCTTCACATTCTACTTTTCTCGTAGGCATATCTTCCGCACCCAACCTGCATTCAGAGGGCAGAGACATATCATAATTGTAAGCCGTCCAACTTCCCGAAATATTCATTGTTATTCTGCTTTAATTAATTTTCCATTATCCAAACGATACCATACATCAGCTTCGATGTTTATTCCGTCAACTTGTGCAGCTGCGAAGTCTATTATATTATAATTAATATCTCTTTTGGTAAGAATTATAACAGAACCTTTCCCACCTTTCACTTTTCCGTCTGTTGAAGCTATGGCAACTCCGTTTTCTTTTACAGATGCAGCACCTCCGTCACCAGCATTAGCAGCACCTCTGTCACCAGCATTAGCAGCACCTCTGTTACCAGCATTAGCAGCACCTCTGTCACCAGCATTAGCAGCACCTCCGTAACCAGCATTAGCAGCACCTCCGTTACCAGCATTAGCAGCACCTCTGTCACCAGCATTAGCAGCACTATAGTTACCAGCATTAGCAGCACCTCCGTTACCAGCATTAGCAGCACCATAGTAACCAGCATTAGCAGCACCACAGTCACCAGCATTAGCAGCACCTCCGTTACCAGCATTAGCAGCACCATAGTTACCAGCATTATTTGTATCGGCACTGTTTATTTTTTTCTTGAAATCAAAATTTTCAAAAAATGCTGATACTGCAATTTTGCAAATATTAAATACGCCTATCTCTGATTTTACAAGAATTCTTTTTGCGACTCGTTTTGAATTGTTGTCCCCTTTTTCACCCGAAACATCATTTGCCTCTACAATTGCAAATCTATTACCATCACCGGCGCTATAATATCCAAGCACATCATGCGGATTTTCGCAAAAATGAAATCCTTTCTCACATAATTTTACTTCACCTTCCGTTTCTTCTTTGCCGATCTCATATTGTTTATCACGACATTTTAATTCTTTGTCAAAGCCCTTATATCCAATAACAGGCTTGTTTTCAGTTTTGTTTTCTTTTGTTGTTTCCATTGTTATTACATTGTTTTAATTTCGATTATGCTTCCTATCATTTCTGATTGCTCCAGTGCAATCAATTGTGCTAATGAGTAGAGCTTTTTTGAATTCTTCTCCACTCCTGAACGAATATACGTAAGCTTTCCTTCTCTTGCCCAACGCCTTATTCTCGCCTCGCCGAAACGGCGGTAAGCCTGTCTTTCGCTTACAAGATCATCTTTGGGATTTGCAGCAGCAATATATTTGCTTACCGCCGTTTCAGCGGCAGCACTCAATATATCTTGCAGTTTGGATATTGGAAAGCAAACGTAATTCATGGTTTTAGTTTTTCTTTAAGAATGCTAAGGCGTTTACTACCTTTCTAATATTCTTGCCTCTTTTGACAATCTTACCGTTCTCGGCGTATTGCCATATTCCGTTGACACAATTAAACGTTCTCATAAATTCTCCTTACGTCGTTAAGTAGTTGAAGCGCACCGAAAAGGTACGGTAGTGGTTTTTGCTCTTGTGAAGCTTGTTTCTTTGGTTGTTTTTTCTTGTTTTTCATAGTGATTTTATTTTAAAAGTTTTCTTCTTCTTCTTTATGTTTTCTCATTAATTCCAAAGCAAGATCAGCATTAACGACAATCTTTCTGCCGGATTGATGAATTGCCTCATCAATGACTTTGCTTTTTTTAATCCTATTCGCTGTTGTTTTACTGCAATCAAATAAATCAGCAATTCCTTTAATACCATAAACATATCGTTTCTCAGGAGTTGGAACAAAGTTTCTTTCAGTAACAGGGGTGTAATCTTTTCCAAGTAATTGCATCAATTCCCCAACTGTCAAGTCAATTATCCGTGTGTCGTTTGTGATGTTCATGGCTGTTTATTTAATTTTTAAAGAAATAATGTGAGTTGCATTCTGCCCATGCGCTTTGTAAATATGCTTCTACTTTATCAGACTTACCATGAATATCAGTTGCTTTTTTTACTGCTATCTCAATTGTGCTATTTGTGTGTGATTCAAATTTTTTGTGATGCTCCTTAGCTTCAATAAGAAGGTTTTCAAGGTCTGCAATTGTTAATGTAATTTTTGCCATATTATTTCATTTAGGTGTTTTATTATATTTTTAAAGGTTATAAGCCGTTTCAGTTCTTCTGCCTCGTGAATAATGGCAATATCTGCCTGATGTACGAGCATTTCTGATGTTGTTTCTCCTAATATTATAATTAGGTATAATTGACAACATCACGACAACCGTCATAACTATCGTTTCGATGATTTTCTTGCGGATTTCATTATAATCTAATCCTAAGAAATTACACAGGTAAAAGCCTGTTAATTCAGAGGCTTTATGTACTTCTACTTTTTTATAGGTTTCACGCATGATATTTTCTACCGTGCGTATAGAAATACCTAATATATCGGCAACTTCTTTTTGCGCGTGTCCTGTTGCTATTAGTCCCGCAATCTGTTCTTGCCTCTTTGTTAATATAGCATCAGTATTCATTATTCAGCTCCCCAGATTTCAGTTATACCATATTCAGCGAATACCGTTTCAATATTCTTTGCTTCTTCGAGGTTAGGAATTACTTCTCCGTTTAATCTTCTATTCCATTGAGGAGTTGATGTTATTCTTAATACCGTTTGTATTTTCATCCTTACTTCTAAGGATAGGTTTTGCGGAACTTTACCGTAACCTTTGCGAAAACTATACTGTGTTGCGTTTGTTATTTTTTGACCCATGTTATTTATTTTTAGTTATTAATAGGTGTTTTTTGCTATTGTCAGTTTAAAGTATTTTGATTACTTTTGTATCGTTTAATTAGATAATGCAAAGATACAACATAAAACTACAAATACAACAATATCCTACACAAATGTAGTATTTCGACTGTTAAAAAATGTTAACAACTTGTAATTGATTGAAAATAAGATAAATATAAAATGAAAAGAAATAAAAATTGGTTAGTAGTTATTTTGTCAGGGTTGGCAATATTATTTAGTATTACTGCAGTAATTATATCATTAAGCAATACGCAAAATCCCGATAATGCCTTTTTCGGTTGGATTGTAGCAACATTAACATCGATGGTTTTATTGTTAATTGGTTGGCAGATTTATACATTTATAGATGTAAAAAATAGATTAGATAATATAGAAAAGAATGTAGATGTAAAAGTTAAAGGATTATCTAAATTGAGCGCTGATATTCAAGAAAGAGCATTAATTAATGATGGTCATTCTGAAAATGCAATATCAAGAGTTTATTTGAATCTTATTTCTCCAAAAGAGAATCAAGAATATCCATTTAGATTTTTACTTCATTCGCTATTGGCTATGACTCATTATAATATAACAGGTAAATATGATTTATGCAATCAAATAACAGATATTGCGATTACCACAATTGATGATTATTCAGGGTTTTGTTTGACCGAAGCACAAAAAAACATCCTAATTTCTCGAACAAATGGAATGATGTATCCTGACAGAATTGGGCGGCTTGTTGAATTAAGGCAGAAAATTATAAATATTGAGGGCATATAATTATAATGAAGATGCTTTTAATATATCATCATCCATTGATTCGTAATATGGTCTTGCTTTTTCGTACCATTGAAATGATTCTAAAAGAGAATCTAAAATATGATCAATCAAAAAAAGATATGAAAAAAGATTTGAAAATTTCATAACAACTTAAATTAAAATTTTACAAATATACAACAAAATACGACATGGCTAATAAAATAAAAAATCATTACTTAAATAAACTTATAAGTCATTTAAAGATGAATTCAAAGGAATTTTCAGAAAGTTTAGGTTATAAAAGACCTGACAGAATATATCATATTTTAAATGGCAGAAATGGGGTTAGTTCTGAAGTTGCAAATGATATTTGTAGAATTTATGATAATGTTGACTATAATTGGTTAATGACAGGAATTGGCGACATGCTAAAAAAAGAGAGTGCTGATAGTAAATTATTAAATGATAATATAGAAGAATTTGTTGTTTCTAAAAAAGAATTATGGGAAATGCTTAAAAATATGGAGAAAACCTTATCTTCGCAGCAAGAAGAAAATTTAATATTAGTAAAATTAATGCAAGACAAGATACTTACACCAGCATTAAGGCGGGAGGTGGGTGTTGCAAACGAAGAGAAGGACGATGTGAACTTTGCAAATGCAAAATAGTGAAATTTGGAAAAGAACAATTTATAATAAAAAAATATTAAAATTTAAAATACAATGAAAAAAATAATGATATTAATAATCATAGGAATAATGCTTTTTTTTATTTCATGTGAGTCAGAACAAGAAAGAGAGTTTGTTGTTGATGAATTAGCCGGAACATGGATTTTGTCTGAAAAAAGAGATGTTGAAAATGAGGATAAAATATTAGAAACTCATGATACTATAATTTTTACATACGATAATTATTATCTTTTGGCTTCTATAAATTATTATCAAGATGATATTGCCCTTAAAGATATTAGAGCGTTTAAAGTTATTAGTGAGAATAGATATGATGTTATAATTAGTGGTAGCATGCGAGATGTACAATATAACGAGTATATTCCTATTAATAATGAAGAATTTAATTATTATATTACAAGGGTTGAGATTCTGACTTTAAAATATAGTCAAGATAATTTTAGTGGAACATATGAATACAGGCGAATAGAATAATCTAAATACTAACAAAAAAGAACAATTATGAAAAAAATTATCGTAGTTATAACACTTACAGTTATTAACGTAACATTATTATCACAAGGATTTCAAAAGAAAAGTAAAGCTGAAAGAATAGGCATTTATGAACTTGGAAATTATTATTTATACAAACATTCGGCTGATTCAGTTACAGTATATTCTTTTACTATGAGAGATAAAGAGTATAATTCAAATAATTTTATTCAGGTAATAATTGGCAACAAAGAAGAAACTATAGAATTTTTTGAAAACTTTATTGTAACAATTGATTCAATGGAAAAAGGAGATCAATTTGAATTAGGACTACCAGAGGGAAATAAGGGGTTTTATTATAACCTTCTGGGAGTAAAAACCATTGGAATTACCGTTGGTAACATAGGAGAATGGGGTTTTATGAATAAGACTGTTGCAAACAATATGCTGAAAGATATGAGAAAAGAAAAATAAATATTAATTAACTAAAAAAAGAATTATGGTAGAAAAAGAAATTATTTTAAGCAAGTTTAATGAACTTAAAAAAGCAACTGATTATGTTTCAGATTTAGAAGTTAAAATTTCTGACAAAGAATTGAAATTTTTTGAAAACACAGATGAAATTGATACAATTGAATTTTTAAACCAATTTTATGAAAAATACGGTAAAATTATCAAATTCTATTATAAAAAGAAAACATTTAAGGCTATAAACACAATTAAGATAATAGTTGTTGTGTTTACAATATTATCTGTATTTGGGGCTATAATAATGGGGATAGCTTCGACTTTTTAAAAAATACAGTATGATATAATTGTGATTATGGGAACAGAAAAGAAAGTACTAACAGACGATGAAATTATTAATGAACTTTTAAGTAGAGTAATTAAAGATAGAAATAAGACAGTTTTTATTTACGATACCTACCACGAATTGACTTCTGAACAAAACCCAAATATAACCGATATGGCTGTTATTAGAATTAGAAGCATTATTAAGGGATATGGAATAGCAGATGTAGCAGAGACAAATAGGGCTTTAATATGGGAAAATAAATTAACTTCTAATATAATTAATGAATATGGTAGTTTTATTAAATATAAAGAACATTTGCATAAAGAAGAAAAAATAAAAAGTAGGCGGGAAAAATGGAGTTTTATAATCACTATAATAGGTCTTACTGTGGCTGTGCTTACATTATTGGTATTGACTTTTACTTATTTTAAAAATTAATCCATGCAACAAAACACTCTCCAACCAAACACCGCACTTTTCCTCGCAATGCTAAAGTACAATGATTTCAAGATGCACGAAGAATTGAAAACGGCGGTACTTAAAGCGAAAGCCAATGGAGAAAAAACAGTTATATTTGATGCTGATGTTTGCAATAAGACAATGGAAGATTTCAAAGACTATGTTTTAACCAAAATACAGAGCGCAACAAAAGAACTTGAAAGCACAATGAAAGATATTGAGGGGTTGGAAATAAAAATAATATAAATGTATATCAAAAAAAGCATAAGATTTGATGTAGAAAAGCGAAAAAATAATGGTATATTTATATCTGAAAACAGACCTATTAAAATGCGCATTTCTTATCATGGTTTTCCTCGGCTTGATATTCCAATTGGTGTGCGGATAGATATTCAGGCGTGGGATCCGAAAACCCAAAGGGTATTTCCCGGATATACAAACAAAGAGGGTAGGAACTCCGAATGGATAAACAATCACATTAATACCTATAATAATTATGCAATAGATGCTTTTAACAGGTTTGAGCTTGTAGAGAAAAAAGTACCGAAACCAAAAGAAATAAAAGATATAATTATTAAGGCTGCGATAAAAGACGGCAATAGAATAGAAAAGAAAAAGCAAGACACACAAGAGAGTGACTTTTTTAGTCTATTCGATGAGTTTATGCAAAAAGTTAGCATAATGCGTTCTTGGAGCGAAGGAACATGGAAGAAATACAAAGGACTTAAAGAGAGATTAAAGAGATTCGATCCCAAATTAAGCTTAGAGACAATAACGGATAATGATTTAATCAAGTTTATGAAATCCATGTTTAATGAGGAATTGGTTAATAGTACTATTGAAAAGAGAATAAGAGACACAAAAGGATTTCTTCGTTGGGCGTCTAAGAATGGATATTATAATGGAAATCTACACAATACCTTCTCGCCGCAATTAAAAGGAACATCATTAATAAATGAACCTACCTTTTTAACTTGGGATGAATTAATTTATTTATATAACCTTAAAATTCCGGAAACGAAAAACTACCTTAACAGGACAAGAGATGTATTTTGTTTTTGCTGTTTTACTTCATTGCGCTATTCTGACGTATCAAAGCTGACAAAAGAAGATATTAAAGACAATTACTTGATTATTGTCACTCAAAAAACAACCGAAGGAATTAAAATAGATCTAAACAAATATAGCCGGCAAATACTTGCTAAGTATAAAGATGATGATTCTTTAGGGAAAAAAGCTCTTCCGATTATTACCAACCAGAACATGAATGATTACTTAAAGGAGCTTGGGAAGATTGCAGGCTTTAATGAATTAATAAAGAAGGTATATTTTATAAACAACGAACGTTTTGAAGACGTATTACCAAAACATGAAATTATGTCTTCACACATGGGAAGGCGTACATTTATCGTTAATTCATTAACAATGGGTATTCCGGCAGAAGTGGTTATGAAATGGACGGGGCATGAAGATTATGAAGCGATGAAACCCTATATAAAAATAGTTGATGAACTAAAGAAAAAGGAAATGTCTAAATTTAATAAGAAAAAAATCAATCCTAATTTTACACCCAAAAAAAATGATATTAAATGATACTTTATGATATTATCATGATACTTAAATTTGACAATTAATTGATTTTCTTATAAAATGATACTTTATGATATTTATTGATATTTAAATTAAAATCCTTCCTGGGCAACAAAGCAAAAATCGAACATCATTAATCTCGGTGAAATTAATGCAAAATTTTGGCAGTAAATATATTACTATACAATGTGCTAATAATTATAAACCGGAATATTACATCAAAAGTATTATATTCTAGTATGGTCTGAATTATTCAAAACCACATTTTATCTTTCTACAAGTGTATAGGATGTTATGACTATGGTTTATTATTTGTTATCAATTGTTGTTCCATCGTATATAACCAGATATATCAAACTGTATATATACGAATACAAAGTTGTTACTCTTTCATTATAATAAAAAAAGCTGCCCAATATTGAACAGCTTTTAAGCTATTGTCATTCAAATAGTAATCATTCACAAACGGTGATCAGATTTCTATCACCATGAGCGTCATCTATTTTGGTAACAGCAGGCCAATATTTGCCGTCGGTGTAACCAAGCGGAAAACAAGCTTTTGCTCTTGTATAAGGTAAATTCCATTCTTCCGAGGTTGCAATCTCGCAAGTGTGGGGAGCATTTTTAACGCAGTTGTTATCTGTTGCAGATTTACCGTCTTCAATTTCCTTTATTTCTTTGCGAATACTTACCATTGCATCAATAAAACGATTAAGTTCGCTTATCGGTTCACTTTCGGTTGGTTCAACCATTAATGTTCCATGAACAGGAAAAGCAACTGTTGGCGCGTGGAAACCATAATCCATCAAACGTTTCGCTATATCAATAACTTCTAATTGAGCACTTTTCTTAAATTCATTGCAATCTATGATCATTTCATGGGCACACATTCCTTTAGACCCAACATACAGTATTTTATAATGATTTTCAATAGATTTACGTAAATAGTTTGCATTTAGAATTGCTGTTGCTGTAGCGTTTTTCATTCCTTCACCACCAAGCATCATACAATATCCGAAGGAAATAGGAATAATAAAGGCACTTCCGAATGGTGCTGAAGAAATAGCCCCTAGCGATTTATTCGTACCAATATTAATAACAGGATTAGACGGCAAATAAGGAACAAGATGTTTGGCAACTCCTATAGGACCAACTCCGGGGCCACCGCCACCATGAGGACTACCGAAAGTTTTATGTAAATTTAAGTGACAAACATCAGCACCTATATGTCCGGGTGAAGTATAACCAACCTGTGCATTCATATTTGCACCGTCCATGTAAACCTGTCCGCCTGCATCATGAATAATCTTAATGATATCTAAAATCTCTTCTTCAAAAACTCCATGAGTTGAAGGATAAGTAATCATTGTACAAGAAAGGTTATCTCTATATTCTTCAGCTTTTGCCCTCAGATCATTAATGTCAACATTTCCGTTTTCATCAGTTTTAGTAACAACAATTTTTAATCCGGCCATAGCGGCACTTGCGGGGTTTGTCCCGTGTGCACTTGCAGGAATCAAACAAACATTACGGTATCCTTCTCCTTTATCTTTTTGATAAGCCCTTATAGTCATTAATCCCGCATATTCACCTGCGGCTCCGGAATTTGCTTGGAAAGAAATTCCTGCAAATCCTGTAACTTTTTCCAAAATGTCAGAATATTTATCAATCAATTCTTTGTATCCTAAAGCTTGATTTTCAGGAACAAAAGGATGAATGTTTGCAAATTCAGGCCAACTTAGATAAAACATCCAACTTGCCGCATTCAGTTTCATCGTACATGAACCCAGTGGAATCATTGCTCTGTTCAATGAAAGATCTTTGTTTTCAAGATATTTTAAAAATCTCATCATTGCTGTTTCCGAATGGTATTTATTGAAAACTTCTGATGTTAAATATTTGCTTTGTCGATTTAAACTTCCTTTGATCGAACTTAATTTTCCACAAACGTTTTTGTCACAGATAAAAGGTTTGAACTCTTTTCCAGTGGATTCAGCAAAAATTCCAATTATTGTGTTAATATCATTTAAAGTAGAAGTTTCATCAACACTTATAGAGATTTCATTATCAGAAATAATTCTGAAGTTCATCTCTTTTGTTAAAGCTTTTTTACCGATGGCATTTGCAGAAATTCCTTGTGGTAACGATAAATGAATTGTATCGAAAAATTGTTCATTCATTTGTGTTATGCCCAATTCTTTCAATTTGTCTGAAAGTACAATTGCAAGGATATTGATATGTCGAGCAATTTGTTTTAAACCATCAGGGCCGTGATAAACTGCATAAAATCCCGACATCATTGCCATAAGTGCTTGTGATGTACATATATTTGATGTTGCTTCGTGGCGTTTGATATGTTGTTCGCGTGTCTGTAAAGCCATTCTGTAAGCTTTGTTACCCAATCTATCTTTAGAAATACCAATGATTCTTCCCGGCATTTTGCGTTTATAATCGTCTTTTGCAGCTAAGAAAGCGGCATGAGCACCGCCGTAACCCATTGGAGTTCCGAAACGTTGAGCAGAACCGACTACAATATCTGCGTCCCAATCGCCAGGAGGAGTTAATAGAGTAAGACTCATTAAATCTGCTGCAATAGTTACAATAATATTTTTTTCATGAGCTTTTTCTGTAAACCAGGCAAAATCTTCTACTTTACCGAAAGCATTTGGGTATTGTAGTATTGCTCCGAAATAATCATCTGCAAAATCAAAATCTTTTTCATCGCCAATTGTAACATCAATTCCCAGATACTCTGCTCTTGTAGAAATAACCGCAATAGATTGTGGAAATAAATTTTTAGAGATAAAGAATTTGTTATCACCACGTTTCATCTTTTCTCTGTGTCTTGCATTAAAACTCATTATCATAGCTTCAGCGGCGGCAGTTCCTTCGTCGAGTAGCGAACAATTGGAAATCGGCATTCCAGTTAAATCCGAAACTAAAGTTTGAAAAATAAGAAGTGCCTCAAGTCTGCCTTGAGAAATCTCGGCTTGATATGGAGTGTATGCAGTGTACCAACCCGGATTTTCAAGAACATTTCTTTGAATAACACCCGGTAAAATGGTATTATAATAACCCAAACCGATAAACGATTTAAAAATTTTATTTTTAGAAGCCAAACCTTTCAGGTACGAAACATATTCATACTCATTCATTCCTTCAGGAAGGTCGAGATCTTCTTTAAATCTGATTTTTTCGGGAATTGTTAGATTAATTAATTCATCTATTGAAGAGACTCCGATTTTTTCTAACATTTTGCTTATTTGTTCTTTATCGGGACCCAAATGACGATTGATAAAATTATTTGTAATCATTCTGCTTTGTTTTTCGTTTGTGTGCAAAAGTAAGAAAAATAATCTTTATTTTTGCATAAAAATTATGAAAGATACCGTTAAAGTAAAATATATAGAAGAACTTATTGCCGATGAGAAACTTGAAGCGGCAATTGAGTATTTGACAAAGGAATTGGAAGTAGAAATGACCGCAGATTTTTTAATTCGACGTGGTGATTTGTACAAAAAACTTCATGCATTCGGGAAAGCCCTTGGTGATTATAGAAATGCTTTAAAAATTGATCCTGACAATCAAGTTGCCGATACAAAAGTTAAGATGATAGAAAATATTTTATCGATAGAAAATACTTTTTATTATGAGAATGCATATACTGATGAAATGCTTTTTCCAGAAACGTAAAAATGATAAGTATATTTAGAAAAGACAGAATAATGAGAAATCCGAATTTTCATTTCTTTTGTGGTGGAATTTTATAATTAAAATATTTTTTTAAGCTAAAAAAATTATTAAAGATATTCAGTTTTAACTCTTTACTATTTTAATTACTTTTCGTTTATCGTCTTTTATCATTTCAAAAAAATAAATACCACGATTCAAACCACTTGTATTAATAACAGAAACTCCTTCTCTCAATTCATCTATTAAAACTAATTTTCCATAAATATTGTAAATCTTTATTTCAATATTTTCTTTTGTTTCTATTTTTAATATTTCTGAAAATGGATTCGGATAAATGTATATGTTTTCTGAATTTAAATGAATTGAATTCTCATCAATAATATTTACTGAAATGATATCTTCATAGACAATATTTGTTGTAAAATCAGTTACATTTAAAACGAAATTAACATCAGAAAATAGAGGTAAGGTCAACGGATTAATAATATTATTGTCGTATAGTAGTGAATCCGGTTGCCAGTTTATTTCGTAATTTTCGGTAAAACATGAAATAATGCCCTTTAGCATCGTTTCTTCTCCCTTAAATATTTTAATATCTTCGCCGGCTGAAATCTCTTTATCTTCATTCAAATTGATTTTCATTGTTTCGGAAGTTGAATAATAACAAGGATAAAACGTTTGTAATTCAAGTATTAAGTTTACATATCCTAACATAAAATCGAAACTTCCGAAATAATATTTGGTTATGGCATTTGTATAATCATCGAAATATCCGTCACCATTTGTACGCCATTGAAGCGAAGTGTAATTACACGTTTTAGGATAGAGTTCTATATAATAGTTAAATATACAGATATTTGTGTCGTTATTAATAATAATTTCTGGAGGAGAAATGTACGAGATTGCCGTATAGCCTTTAGCAGAAGTTTTCAATGACGATATGTTATCCGTTACTGTTACTTCAAAGAAAGTGTCATCGTTTATTACACACTCAAATAATTGTTTATTTGATGTTATTCCTTCGGGTATGCTTTTCCAAGTGAAGGAATAATTACCTGAGCCGCCGTTAGGATTGCAGTTTAATACTGTAGAATTATTGTTTTCACAAACATCCGGATTAGAAGAGTAAGCATTTGCCGTAAAACTTCCGGCACTTATACAGTCAATAACAGAAACTCCCAAATTAGTAAAAACTCCTAAAGAATTATAAATTTCACCTTCATTATATTTAATGAAACTTAAATCGAATTCAATTTCATCCTTATTGGAATAAATTTTCCAATATATAGAATCGCCGGAATAAAATCCGTTCTTGCCTTGAACAAATGGGTCGTTACTGTATGCAAAAATGGAAATATTTTTGTTAGGATTATATTGACTTGCACCGCCGCATTTTAGTGTTCCCTCGTCACTGAAAAATACTCCTATATAATCGGCGCTGTCAATGATTACATTATTTATAACAGGAAAAACATTTTTTGGAATTATTATACAATGACACGAGTTTGTATTTGAAAAACCTTCCCAACCATTAGGCAAATTTTGACAAATACCAGTAATAGATAATAGAATAAAAAGGAGATATAATATTACATTAGTGATTTTCATAAACATTGTGTTAAGGCACTGACAAAGTTACGAAAACAAAATAAAGAAATTAGATTTGTAAGGGAAAAATTATGAGGATAAAATTCGATGTTTTGGTTAGGCGATTTTTTATTATTACATCCTTAAACCCCAACTTCTCTTAACTCTATCATCCTTTTTTGAAGTTCAGAGGCAATTCGCGTTTTTTCCTCATGTGAATTGTTTTCATGATTATAGATTACCGGTTTGCCGATGTTAAATGTATGCTTTTTTCTATTTGCAAAAATAGGGTAGAAGCGTAATGATTTCTCGGTTGTGTCAAAATACATTTTTCCTATACTTGCGAAACCTGTATATAAATTCCCAACGCTACCGGTTTCATGTTGTATAGTTGTTTTCTTGCCTACTTTTATTTTTTTTGGTTTTTCAGGAAATATCAGAATGTTATCACCTTCAGTGAGAACTTTCACAGTATCATCAAATGTTTTTACAACGCCTCTTAAATTAGTTTTCTCTACAGGTATTGGATTAAAAGAATTCATAGCCCAAACCACAGGTTTAGCAACAAATTTACAGATAGCTTTTTTCATTTTTGTAGTGAGAAGCGGCCAGCGGGATAAATGTCTTTCATACATTTCAGTTGCTGCCGAGTCTATATCACACATTTTTTTGTCAATCCAAGGACGAAAATAAGTTGGCAAATATATAACTGCAGCAACAGGTCCGTATATTATTCCGTGATTGCATACAAAAATTGACGGGAAATTATCATAATCAATATTTTCTTCTCCTTTTACTTTCAGAAATAAAAATGGTTTGACAATAGCGGCAATGATTTTTATTCCAAATCTAACACGACTTTTCTTTACAAGTCTTTCATTTAAACTTTGTTTAGTGTTTGTATTGGCATTTACCCCTTTATTATATACCATTAATTTTTGTTTATTCCTTTCATCAAGCGGTTGTTTTAGTGCGAAAAACATACTTATCAACATAAAAAGTAACGGCAATTGCATCATAACTCCGCGATAATTAGACGGAACTTCGGTAATATCGGTAAAAGTAGTATTGAAAAACGCCCAAGCACTGACGAATAAAAGCATAATCGTACACGAAATTAGTATAGCTAAAACATGTGTCAGTAAATATCTTAAATACAATTCTTTTTGTGATATTTTAGTGTCGGTAACTTTTTCAATTAACTTGAAATCGGCATTAAATTGGTTTGTTACGGCGGTTATGCTTGATAATCCGAATCCCCAGATTATTGTCCAAATAATCGTATTAATTAAGTTTTGAGAATAAAATACAAACACCGAACTCAATACCCATAATATTGCTCCGAAAATAAATAGATTTAGATTAATGGCAATTTTGCCAATATTCGATAACCAAGTAAATAATCTTGAAGATGAAACTATTAGCAATAACCATAAAACTATGTAAGCATAATTATCAAACAGAGAGTTGAATGGTGAAAAGCTCAGAAAACAGATATACATTAATATTCCTAATGTAAATCCGATCTGCGAATATAAAGTCATATTGGTAAAAACACGATATGAGAAAATATTTTCCAGATTATCGTTTTTTCTTTTTTCAATATACTTGCTTAAATCTGCAAGTACATTTGTTTGATATGCAAGCATAACACCGGTAAGTGTATATATTCCTATTACAAAATATGCCGCAAATCCTTTTAAAAGAATTAATGAAAATATCACACATGGAGTTAGAAAAAGAATTTGGAATAAAATTTTATAAATGATATTTGATGCTTTTTTTACATCGAAAGAATAGTTGATTCTATATGTGATAATCTTTCGTACAGCAATTGTCAGTACAAAGAAAGAGACAAGGTTAGAGTTTAAGTTGTTTGTAAGTACGGGAAATAAAAAAAGAATAATCATCCCGGAAAAAATAGATGCAGTTAGTAATATCCACATAACAAATCCGATACTACCTTTTTTGCCGAATCTTATTTTTTGTAAATTTCCTTGAAAATATAATATCCAGACGTTGACAAACAAAAATATTGAAGCACCATATAATGGATTATCTATTAGATAATGACTAACAAACATGCACAGAATAAGTTCAAAAAAATCGACACTTAAATTTGTAAAACCGAAAATTGTTTGCGACTTGTATATTTTTTCCTTCTTAGACATGCTCCGATGTTTAAAATGCAAATATAAGAATAATTAGTTGATGTGTTGATGTTATGATATGGACATTAAATTTTTCTTGTATTTTTTCCTAGACTTAGAAAGTGAATCTGAAACAAGTTTTATCGGTTTTATCATTTCATTGTCGATTGTCCGCTTTACAAATTTTCAATTATTTTATTATCTTTGCAATCAATTATTTCGACAAGTAATTTTTTTATAGATAATGGATAAAAATAATTTTAAAGAGATTATACTTCAGGGAATTCCTGATGAGTTACCACCGGTTAAAGGATATGATTCAACGGTTAATCATGCACCTAAAAGAAAGAATATTCTTTCAAAAGAAGAAAAAAAATTGGCTGTACGTAATTCACTGAGATATTTTCCAAAAAAACATCATAATGTCTTGGCAAATGAATTTGCTGAAGAACTCGAAACTTACGGAAGAATCTATATGTATAGATTTCGTCCCGATTATAAAATTACAGCAAGAAGCATTGATGAGTTTCCTTATAAGTCGCGACAAGCTGCGGCAATTATGCTAATGATTAGCAATAATCTTGATAATGCGGTTGCCCAACATCCGCACGAACTCATTACTTATGGCGGGAATGGAGCCGTTTTTCAGAATTGGGCTCAATATCTGCTTACAATGAAATTTCTTGCCGAAATGAATGATGAACAAACTCTTGTTATGTATTCCGGACATCCTATGGGATTATTTCCTTCGCATAAAGATGCTCCAAGAGTTGTTGTAACGAATGGAATGGTTATTCCGAATTATTCATCTAAAGATGATTATGAGCGTTTTAATGCTTTAGGCGTTTCGCAATACGGTCAAATGACTGCCGGTTCATATATGTATATTGGGCCGCAGGGTATTGTGCACGGGACAACAATCACGGTTCTCAATGCTGCTCGTTTGCATAGTAATGGTGATATTGCTGGAAAAGTTTTTGTAACTTCGGGGCTCGGAGGAATGTCGGGTGCTCAACCTAAAGCTGCTGTTATTGCAGGAGCAATAGGAGTTGTAGCTGAGGTTAATCCGAAAGCAACAAAAGTACGTTACGAACAAGGTTGGGTTGATGAAGTATATACTGATTTGGATGGACTTATGAGGCGTATTCAAAAAGCTCGAGATTCAAAAGAAGCAGTTTCATTAGCTTATCAAGGTAATATTGTGGATTTATGGGAAAAGATTGATGAAGTTGATTTGCAGGTTGAACTTGGAAGTGATCAGACATCTTTGCATAATCCTTGGGCAGGAGGATATTATCCTGTTGAACTTACTTTTGACGAAGCAAATAAAATGATGGCGGAAGAGCCGGAAAGATTCAAAGAATTTGTGCAGCGTTCTTTACGCAGGCATGTTGATGTAATAAATAGACTATCTGCTAAAGGAATGTATTTCTGGGATTATGGTAATGCTTTTCTCCTTGAAGCTGGAAGAGCCGGAGCGGATGTCTTTAAACCCAATGGCACTTTTAAGTACCCGTCATATGTACAGGATATTATGGGACCGCTTTTCTTCGATTTCGGTTTTGGTCCTTTTCGTTGGGTTTGTACTTCTTCCGATCCTAAGGATTTAGAAATAAGCGATAAGATTGCCGCAGATGTTTTGGAGGAAATGATGAAAAATTCTCCGGAAGAAATCAAAATGCAAATGTATGATAATATACATTGGATAAAAGAAGCCGGTAAGAATAATTTGGTAGTTGGTTCGCAAGCAAGAATTTTATATGCCGACTGCGAAGGACGTACTAAAATAGCCAAAGCATTTAACGATGCAATTCGCAATGGAATTATCTCTGCTCCAATCGTTTTGGGTAGAGACCATCATGATGTTTCCGGTACGGATTCACCTTACAGGGAAACTTCAAATATTTATGACGGCTCACAATTTACTGCCGATATGGCAATCCATAATGTCATTGGCGACAGTTTTAGAGGAGCTACTTGGGTTTCTATTCATAATGGCGGTGGAGTAGGCTGGGGCGAAGTTATTAATGGCGGTTTTGGCATGGTAATTGATGGAAGCACAGAAGCGGAACGTCGCTTAAAGATGATGTTGAACTGGGATGTTAATAATGGAATTTCCCGTAGAAATTGGGCAAGAAATGATAATGCAATTTTTGCCATTAAACGCGCAATGGAAATAAATCCCGAATTGAAAATTAATATTCCTAATTTAGTTGATGACAATTTAATAAATGATTTGTTTGAATAATTTAATTTTAATACAAGATAAATTTTAAGCTTATGAAAAAAATATTTTTACTTTTAGGATTTGTATGTGCGTTTAATGTTCTTTCCGCACAACATTTTACAATTAAACATGAAGATGGTACAGATTATACTAATGCGCAAATAGATATATATCGAAATCCAGCCATAGATTTTCTGTCGGAACATTTTAATCTTGTAAATGAAACAATGAGTAATTTGAAATTAGGTTTAAGAAAAACAATTATTAGTGCTGATAATTATATGGAAGCTTCATTTTGTGTAGCTATTAATTGTTATGCTGCATCTGTTATGGAATTACCCGAAGGTGACAGGCCGGATATTGTTTCTGGAGAATCTACTCTATTCTTTGCTGATTTTAATTCGGTTGATGAAGAATGGAATATTGTATCTGGTACAATAAAGGTTCTATATGAATTTTATTCGGATGAATTTCCTAATGATATTTCAACTTTAACAATTACGTTCAATAACGGACTTACGGGTATTGACATTTTCGAAGAAAAATATGAAACGAGTGTTTATCCTAATCCTGTGATAGATGTAGCTAATTTTGTTTATAGATTACCTGAAGGACAAACGAATGCTACCTTAACAATTATGTCGTATACGGGAAATAAATTAAGAGAAATAAATTTACCCAAAAATCAAAATAAAATTTCTGTAAATCTTTCTGATTTACCTACGGGTATTTATCTATATTCTATTAATAGTGGTGGTAAAACTATTGCAACAAATAAACTTGTTGTTCAATAGTAAATAATTGGGGGCTGACCGGTTTTGACAGCAATGCTGATGGACTTGTAAGCATGTCGGGTAATGTAGATGAATCCCGTTAATAACTTCTGCAAAATAATAATTGGCGAAAATAATTTTGCTCTCGCTGCTTAATCGAAGTATAGTAGATTGCTAGCTTTATCACTGCACAAGGTGTGGTGACGAGACATCTTGCAAGTGGAGATGCCTGATTCCGGCTTGGTTACAAGGTGCACGCAATTTCGGGCTGGTGGTGTTGATGTTTCTAAAACGCCATGAGAAATAGAAACTAAGAAAAGGTTTGGGTGTATATTTCCGGGCTTTTTACGAAAATTAATAATATACTAAACATGTAGAAAGCATTTTTGTCAATTGTTTGGACGCGAGTTCGACTCTCGCCAGCTCCACAAAAAATAGCTAAATTTATTTAAAAACATTGTCTATTATTGGTTTAGAGTGATAAACAAGTATAATAAGATGAATTTATTATCGATGTCTGAGTCATAAATAAGTGCGGACAATAAAAAACGGGATTGAAAAATCCCGTTTTTTATTTGTAAACAATTATATAATCAGTAATATGGTAAGATGTGTCAGTTTGATGTAAAGTTTGTTTAACCTTTATTTCTATAGAATATATTTGTGAGTAAAAAATGGCAATATCTTTTTTTACTTAACAGCTCGTTTAATATCTTTGTTTCCACCATTATATCTAAAAGCATTCATCTTTGTTTCTAATCTGCCCGACCTCTTTTCATTAATCAACATTATCTTTAACTCTGTAGATGTGTATGCGTTTAAATTATTCGGTTTTACTACAGTTTGCGTTTCAGTGTTTATTGAGCCTGTAGGACGCGATGATTTAAGAGAAGAGTTTGATTTAAGCATATTTTGAACCTCACCGTCTATAAATTCTAATGGCTTCCCATTTTCTGCCGTAATAAAATAGAAATTATTGTCTTCATTAACTTCTGAAATAACGTCATAAGCATCCGCCATTACAACGAGATAGTAACTACCGGTAATTTTAGGCATGTTATAACTTATGATGAATCCTTCAGGATATTCGGCTTCACCTGCTTTCTTACCGGATTCCACAGAAGCATTATTCCACCATCCTCCGACTAAACCGTTAGCTTCATTATAATATCCGTTACCCTCACCGAATTCATCTGTATAATAATCTTCGAAAATAATTTGATAATCGTTGGCATCGGTAGCATTATAATACATATATACTACTGACCATCTTTGTGAAGGATTTATGTTTTGATTTCCTGCATTATAAACATCGTAAGTAAATTCGCGAGTAAAATCTGGGCTACTGCTTTTATTGTCTTCAGCATAATATGCAAGCAAATCGTAACCGCTGCTAAGGTCTCCTGTGTTAATACCGTTTGAACCTATTGTAATGCTATTTACATTTTGTGCTACGAAAGCAGCAAAGCAAAAACTATTACAGAAAAAGTCGTAATCAATCCAAATACTACCGTTATCTCCCCAAGAGCTTCCCCATGAGTTTCTTACGCGAAAAGCATTCTTCGAATCGTCATATCCGGAAAGAACCATAGCATGATAAGCGTGATCCATTCCCGGATTATTATAAGTATCATAACTAATTATAGCAGAGCTGTTCCAGTTCATAAAGCGATCGCCTAACTTTGCACCAATTGCAATAGGTCTTCCCGAATTTAAATACCCTTTAAAGTTTTCAGGAGTGAGCCCTTGAGCTTCGGATGCAATTTTGCGATAATTAGTTAATTTGTTGTTTACATTACCAACATAAGAGCCATTACAATTGCCCATATTTGTATATGGTACGGAGTTCATATTAGCTGCGCCATATTTTATAAGTGCATCAAGAGCCGGTTCGAAGTTTGTGCCTTGGCAACTGCTACCTTTATCAGCCGAAGGAATACTCATCCATAGATCTTTCGGACTGGTTTGGTTGGTGGAGTTAGCAAGTTGAGTGCTCGTCCATTCGTTCTCAATAGCATTTAATGCGGTTTTTAAATTATAACCTACAGACCAGGTTATACATGTACCGTAACTTCCTTGATTTCCAATAGGGGGAAAAATGTTTTCAAGAGAAATTCTATCGGCTAACTCTTGTTCATCATCATTAAAAGGAGTAATATCTTCCGGAATATTATTCATATTTTCACTGTCTTCCAACCAGCCGGTTTGACTTAGTATTGCGGCAATAATTTCTAAAATATCATCAATTGTCGGATTATCACATCTTTGAAATGTAAAAGGTATTGTGCAAAAAAGTAAGATTGCAATGAATTTTGTGATTTTTGTTTTCATTTTATTTTTTGATTATTAAAATATGTATTTTCGATAATTATATCATTATTTATATCAATATTTTCGAAACGAACGCTATCGTTGAAAAAAGTTTTTTCAAACAATCCCTTTTCATTAAAAGTTGTATTTATAAATTCCGTTGATTGCATAAAATATGAAAAAGAAAAATTCGATGTTTTATTAAATGTTACATAATTAAAAAAAGCATTTTTATTTATGCTTATCAAATCGAAATTTGCATTTTCAAAAAATATACAATTATTAAGAGATAATTTTCCATTAACATAAGTCTCCTGCATTGTAAATTTTCCTTTAAATTCAGAATTGGTCATATATAAATTTCCATGAAAGGATGCGTAAATCATAGAAAAAGTTTTCTCTACTTTTATTTCATTAAAATAACTATCTTTTGCCCAAATACTTAAATTATCAAATATTGCTTTTTCTCTAAATTTAGACTGACTGAAATTTAACATGCCAAAAACTATAGTATTACTGAAATCGATGTCACCTCTAAAATCACAATCTAAAAAAGCAAGATTATTTTTGAATACACTATTTACCGGTAGATTTGCTTTTTTACTCTTAGTTGAAACTTTGCCCATAAAAACGCAGTTAACAAAAAGAATATTAGAATTGATTTCATTTTGTAACATACTGCCGTTTACTATAAATTCTTGATTAACATCAGTAAAGTTAAGGTCGTCAATTATAATCTTTTCCGCAATGTGAATATGTTTTTCTTTCTTTATAAGTTTGATAATTTCCGAGGCAGTAATTTCTTTTTTCTCATTTGCCGTACATGATGTGCATGTGAATAAAAAACATATAATAAATAGAAATACTTTTTGCAAAGATTTTTCAAAATTAATTTTCATATGATTTTTTGTGCAAAAATATACTTTTTTATGAAAATTACGGTAATAAAATTTTAATTATCCGATTCAAAAAGGAAAACTCAAAATTATTATTTTTTACTATCTAAGTTTAAAAATATTTGAATATTTTTGCAATTTCTAAATAATTATGGATAAGGAAAATTTATTGTCTTTTTTATCGCAATATGATGAACAAGTAATTGATAATGTACTACAATTAAGAGATATAGTTCTTGCAAATCTTCCTAATGTTATTGAACAAATTGATTTGCCGGCTAAAATGGTTGCTTATTGTTATGGTAATAAATATTCGGAATTAATTTGTACTATTATTCCGTCAAAAAAAGGGGTTAAGTTAGGCTTTAATAGAGGAACTAAAATCCATGATCCGAATAATCTGTTAAAAGGCGTCGGTAAAATATCGCGTTATGTTGAGATAAAAAATACAAAAGATATTGATAAAAAAGCATTGATTGATATGGTAAAAGATGCGTATGAACTATATTTATCAATGATTTAATTTGCAAAAGAAGGAATGATATTAGGTTAGTAAATTATTTTTTCATATATTAGAAAAATTACTATTTTTGCAAATCTTTAATTTTTATTAAATTTATAGAAAGGGTCGTGTGTGTTTTCTCCAAATTCACATTGAGAAATAAAAAAACTAATTTAAAGAGTTAGTATGAAAAAAATATCAAATTTATTATTTTTGTTGATTATTATTTCAGCAACATCATGTACAACATCTAAACAAATTATCTACTTTCAAAACATTGAAGAACTTGAACAACAAAAGATTGACGCAGAATATATCACAAAAATAAAGAAAGACGATCTTTTAACTATTGTAGTGTCTGGTCCAGACAAAGAAGTGGTAATGCCGTTTAATTTAACCTTAACCGATAATGCTTCGTATGGCAGTTCGGTTGATCCATCGAAAACAGTACTTCCGTATTTGGTTGATTCTGATGGCTATATTGATTTTCCTGTTTTAGGAAGGATATATATTGAAGGAATGACGCGTATGGAATTAACAAATTACTTAAAAGAGGAGATAAGTAATTTTGTGAAAGATCCTGTTGTTATGGTAACATTTTCCAATTATAAAATAACGGTTTTAGGAGAAGTAAGAAGTCCCGGAACATATACAATGCCGTCTGAAAGAACAACAATTTTACAGGCTTTGGGTATGGCGGGCGACTTAACTATTACGGCAAAGCGGGAAGGAATACTTTTAATACGCGAGATAGATGGAGTTCAGACTCATATTACTATTGATTTGCGTTCGGCAGAAATAATGAACTCACCATATTTTTATTTACATCAGAATGATGTAATATATGTTCCCCCAAGTTCAAGCAGAATTGCGCAGGGTACTACAGCATCAACTATATGGAGTATTGCGCTTACTGGAGTTACAACTTTAGCAACAGTCGTAACTTTAATTCTTACTAATACAAAAAAATAATACTCATCCTAAAATAAATAATCATGACAGAGAGTAATATTAATAGGAGTTATTCGAAAATTGAAAATGATCAGGAATCTACTATTAATTTAAGACAAATTGTTGATACAATATGGAGTTTAAGATATTGGATAGTTTTTTCGGTTATTGTTGCATTAATAACCGCATACCTAATTATTAAAAGCACAACACCTCTATATGAACGTAAAGCCAGCATTTTATTAATAAATGATGATAAGGGCGGTTCTTTATCAAGCGAAATGGCTTTTATTGCCGAAATTACAGGAAATTCCGTTTCGCAAAAAATTGAAAACGAAATGTTTATTCTTAAATCAACACCGTTAATGATTAATGTCGTAAATGATTTGGATTTAAATATTAGATATTTCAAGAGCGGTTTTTTAAGAAACTATGAAATGTATAAAACCTCTCCGATTGTTTTTGAGTATATAAAGAATAATAACAAAGATACGATACCTGAATTTCAACTTACTATTAATATTATTGATGGAAATACTTTTGTAATTGCCGATATTAAGGTAAATAATGAAGAATATACTCTTGATAAAGATCAATATTATTTTGATGAGGCTATTGCCTGTAAAAACGGTTATTTTACAATAAATTATATTCCTGCTAATTTTAATTCAAGCGGCGCTGATGCTGTTTATATTTACGTTGTTGATCCTAATAAGAGTGCCAGAAATTATTTAGAATCATTAACTGCAGAGAATACAGGTGCAACACGTACAGGTAAAGGATCTGATATTGTTACTTTGACTCTTAAGGATTCTAATCCGAAAAGGGCCGAAGATATTTTAAATACATTAATTAATGAATATAATGCAGACAGTAAACTTTTTAGAACACAATCTATTAATAATACTTTAAGTTTTATTACCGAACGACTTAATGCTATTGAAAGTGAATTGGGTACTGTTGAAAGCGGGATTACGCAATTTCGCGAAGACGAATCATTGGTAAATGTTGAATCTCAGTCGCAACTTGCACTTTCCTCCGATGTGAAATACGAACAAGAACTTATCACAATTCAAACCCAGATATCTTTATTGGGAATGGTAAAGGATAATATGAAATCTCAGAAAGGGAAACATAGTATTATCCCGGCTAATATCGGTATTATGGATATAGGACTTACCACTACAATTGAACAGTATAATAAAATGATTATTGAGTATAACAGATTATTAGCCAGTTCAAGTGAAAATAATCCTAGAGTAATTAATGCTGGCCTGCAATTAGATCAAATGCGGGAAAGTATAGATATGTCAATAACAAATTTGGAAAAAGCATATGTAATACAAGAGCAAACACTTGCAATGCGGGTTAATGAAAGTAAGAGAAAAATTTCTGATTTTCCGGCGCAGGAACAAGAAATGTTACGTTTGTTAAGACAACAACAAATCAAGGAACCGCTCTTTTTACTTTTACAACAAAAGAGAGAAGAGGCTATGATTTCCTCTTATTCAATGGTTGAAAATTCGAGAACTATAGAACCTGCTTTCGGCTCCGAAAATCCTGTTTCTCCAAAGAAAAGGATTATCGTTTTAATTGCCTTTATTATTGGTTGTGTTGTACCTCCGGTAATTTTTTATCTGAGAGAAGCATTAAGACGGAAAATTATTTCAAAACATGATATTGAAACAAGAATTTCAGTACCTATTTTTGCTGTTATTCCAAAAGATAAAAATGAAGAAGGTATTTTTACTCCTATAAGCATTTCCAGTAAAGATCCTGTTACGGAAGCATTTAGAATGTTGCGTGCTAATTTGCAGTTTGTAAATACAAAAGTTATTCAGGTTGTATCTTCATTATCAACAGAAGGCAAATCTTTTGTTGCATCTAATTTGGCAATTTCATTGGCTTATGCTGAGAATAAAGTTTTACTGGTAGGTTTAGATTTAAGAAAACCTCGCCTGCATGAAAATTTCAATTTAAATAACAGTGTTGGTGTTGTGAATTATTTAGCAGGAAATATTAATGATCCGAGCTCCTTAATTCAAAAATCTAAAATTAGTAATAATTTAGATGTGGTAATTTCTGGCCCAATTCCACCGAATCCGTCGGAATTACTCTCTACTGCTAAACTTGGTGAATTGCTTGATTATTATAGAAATAATTACGATTATATTATCTTAGATACTGCACCTTGTTTTCAAGCATCGGATCCTATTAGTATTGCTAAATATAGCGATAGTACTTTATATGTTGTTAGATCAAGGTTTGCCGATTTGGATTTCTTACCGGAGATTCAAAGAATGTATGATGAAAAACTATTTAACAACATGTCTATAGTATTAAATGCTTTTGATATGTCTAAGAAAAGTTATGGTTATGGCTATGGATATGGTTACGGCTACGGATACGGTTATGGATCCGGATATGGTTACGGTTACGGCTATGGCTATGGTTACGATGAAGATGAAAAAGATAATATCTCTAAATCGAAGCGAAAAAAACTATTGAGAAAACGTAAAAAAAGGTAAATTCTTCTCTCGTTTTCTTCAAAATATTAATATAATAGCTATATGTTTAGCTTAAAAAAGCAGCTTAATAAAATCGTATTCAATACTGATATTCATTGCCACATTCTCCCAGGTATAGATGATGGATTTAAAACATTTGAGAACTCTTTATCGGCAATTAAGATGATGTTTGAAAATGGTGTTAGAAATATTATTTTTACTCCTCATATAGACTCTCACACGTTTCCCAATAGTACGGAAGACTTTATTATAAATAAGTTTAATGAGTTTATTAAATCTACTCCTTCTGATATTGGTATAAATTTTGGATTGGCAGCGGAATATATGGTTACTCCCAACTTTGATAAAAGTATTTCCGATAAATTACTTTGTTTGAATGGTTTTTCAAAAAAGAAAGATGTTAAATATATCCTTATTGAAATGTCTTATTTCTTTGAAAGTAATAATATTAAAGATATTGTTTTTGCTTTAAATCTTGCTGGATTTAAACCTGTTTTGGCTCATCCTGAAAGATATCTGTATTATGCAAGAGAATTGAAAATACTTAATGATTTACGTGATATGGGAGTTTTCTTCCAAATGAATATGATGTCTTTATCCGGAACTTACGGGAGAGAATCCATAATTATTCTGGATTATATGATAAAAAATAATTTTTATGATTTTATTGCTTCCGACTTACATTCAATAAAGCAGTATAATAACATTTTGGATATTAAATTTCCTAAGAAATATTTTGATTTTATAACTAAACTTGCTGAAAGAACTAAGGAAGAATTTTCTATTAATTAATTTAGGTACATACGATACACGATATAATAAGAGGATATTATTGTATATATTTTTGTTATTACCTATAATAGTATTCAATTATTCAGAAATTAAAATAACGAACAATTTTCTTTTTTGACGAAAAATAATCATAAATTAAATTTATTAGTTTTTTTATTCAAATTACGATCGAATTTACGTCATTAATATTCATTAAGGTTTCCAAATTTACTTTTAACAAAAAAATTATCTGAATTTATCTATATTATAAAATTATTATTCCAAGTGTTTTATAATAAATGATTTGTATATATGGATAATTATTGATGAAATTTTGTCCAGAACTTTTTATATTCCTTTTCTATTGTAATTTTGTTGATATAATTAATTAAAAAAATTAAAGTTTATGAGAAAATTAAAATTTTTAGGCGCATTAATCTTAATGCTTTTTGTGTCGACATCTGTTTTTGGACAACAAAAACAAATTTCTACCACTGTTTATGGTAGTCCGTATTATGGTCGCCCACCATATGGTCTTGTTGCTGCAAATGATCCCGTACTAGTTACAGTAATATGGTTTGGATCTAGTGGGGAAATAGTTACTGGTACCACAACCACTACTAATACTTTATTAGGTAGTGGCGTAAGAGTTTATGGTACAGTAGTTGGAGCAGGTTTTTCACCTGTAACATCAACAATAATTTATTTGGATTTTAACTATGAATTACACCATGGGGTTTATAATGGATATATTTCGGTGGCAAATAGAATAACAGACCCGAGTAACTGGTCAATGTATCAATAAAAATTAAACTTGTGAAAAAGATCGGACTAAGATTAATTGTAATTCACTTTACTTCGACTGTTATTTTTCATGAGATTTAAGTTTATTGATAAGGATTTGAATATATCTTAAATAAGGCTCTCGGTAGAGAGCTTTTTTTATTAAAATTTTGCAATTACAGATATAAAAGAACTGGATATTTATTTGTAAGTAGTAACAGATGATTATTCTCTCCCCAAAAATAAGAGTGAATAATTTAAGCTTAATTGTTTGGCAATAAACAGTCAATATTAAAATAATTTAGATTAAACGAAAGGTGACGAAATTAAAAACATTGTATGAAGTTGTCAGCAGTCACATGGCACGTAGAACATTCATTGGAAACATGTATAAGAAAGTAAAAGACCCTAATTTAATCGGAGCATTTAGTGGACATAAAGAAGGAAGCAAGGCTTTTGCTCGTTATAGAGAGATTGATGAAGATATGAAGAAAGAACTCGTCAATTTATTGGATTAAGGAATATGACTTTTTTTCACTAAATATAATTTAGTGGAAAAAATTACAGTTTATTATAGATAGAAAGAAGCATTTGAAGTAGTGAATAATATTGTTTGAGGGTTTTTATTACATTAAATAATGAATTTTGCCTTGATTTTATTACATTTTATTTGAGTTTTTGCCTTGACTTTATTACAAATTAGTATCTTTGCATTAATAAATGATTTGAAAATATATGTTTTATAGAAATGCAATAGCGGAATTAAGAAAATGGGCGAATAATAAAAATCGCAAACCTCTAATACTTAGAGGAGCTCGACAAGTAGGAAAAACAACTCTTGTAAATGAGTTTGCTAAGGAATTTGACATCTATTTGAAACTCAATCTTGAACGTGAAGCTGATTTTAATCTCTTTGAAAACAATATGGAAGTAAATGATTTGCTAACGGCAATTTATCTCCTCAATAATAAGCCTAAAAAAGAAGTTAAAACCTTATTGTTTATAGATGAAATACAAAATTCACCCAAAGCTGTTGCCAAATTACGGTATTTCTACGAGGAAGCTCCACATATCCATGTTATTGCAGCCGGATCGTTGCTCGAAAGCCTAATTGATAAACATATATCATTTCCTGTTGGTAGAGTTGAATATATGGCAGTCCGTCCCTGTTCTTTCAATGAATTTTTGGGAGCAATAGGAGAGAGTGAATTAAAAGAATATCATTTGGAAGCTCAAATTCCGGCAGCATTACATTCCAAGATTATCCGGTTATTTAACACTTATACACTTATCGGAGGAATGCCGGAAGTTGTCAATCATTATGCAAACAATCAGGATATTGTTTCGTTGCAAAATATATATGAAACATTACTAACCGGTTATCGGGATGATGTGGAAAAATATGCTTCGGGAGATATGTTGCGAAATATTTTGCGCCACATTCTTACGGTAGGGTGGAATTATGCCGGTCAGCGTATTACATTTGAAAGATTTGGAAATTCTTCTTACCGTTCGCGGGAAATGGGAGAAGCGTTTCGAGTGCTTGAAAAAACGATGTTATTGGAATTAGTCTATCCCACTACCTCTACAGAAATACCCCTTTCGCCGGAACCCAAACGTTCTCCAAAATTACTTTGGCTTGATACAGGGTTAGTAAATTATTCGGCGGGATTACAAAAAGAATTATTTGTAGCTAAGGATATAAGCGAAGCTTGGAGGGGAAAAATAGCTGAACATATTGTTGGGCAAGAATTATTAGTAACTAATAATCGGTTTTCCCATAAAAGATTCTTTTGGGTAAGAGATGCCAGAGGCTCTTCAGCAGAAGTCGATTACGTAATACAGATAGCAGATAAAGTGATACCCATAGAAGTAAAATCTGGGAACAATGCAAAACTGCGTTCTCTCCATCAATTTATGGA
>JAISNV010000022.1 GCA_031276035.1 Bacteroidales bacterium
TCAGAAGAGTTAATTAGAGAAATATAACCAATGAGTTCACTTAGCCCTTTGCTAACCGGATATTTTTCTATTACCTGGCCAAGTGTTACTTGCTGTTTGTCAGTCAGCAATGAGTTTATATTTCCAATCAGTTCTTTTATATTAATAGAGTCGGGGTTGAAAAGATTGCTCATGCTTTCTAAATCGGCTTTTGAATTGAATGTTTCAGGAATTACATTAAATTCGGGAATAATTTTTTCTTCTCCCAATTTTCGTTCCATCGGCATATCTATATTTGCCCCTAATTCTATTTCAATGCCATAATATTCAGGAATTTTATATTCAATCAGACGAAGTGAAATTTGCTTAATCTCTGCTATTGTTTCTCTTATTTTCCGACTTTCTAATAAATGTTTTTCTGCAACAACCCGTGTTAGCTTTTCTGCTAATAGATTATTGCTGTCCAAAACCTTTCTGCCCGATTGAAACAAAATCGTTTTAATTCGTTTCAGATTGCGATTATTGTATTCAATACCTCTGTCTTCTAAAATATCAGAGACCTGTTTAATCAATGTTTTTAATGTCTCTTGACTATCTTCGTCAATCAAAAAGTTCCAGAAAGCATAAAAACTTTTTCCTTGATCGCTCTCTTTGAGGGTATCTAAGGCATCAAATGTATAGTGCAATATTCTTCCTTTAGACAAATCATATTGGCTTTGTTTTTCATAAATATCTCTTGTAATCATTTTGAAGATATCTTCGACTTCCTTAAAATCGCCAATTAACTCGTTTGTTAATCGGGAAATATCTTCAAAACGAGATTGTATTTGATAATCCTCAAATTTTGCAACATTTCCATCTCGTCGTATCCGACGAATTTCTTCATCTATCTTCTTTTTTCGTTCTTCAAGTTCTTCAATTTTCTTTTTCGGGTCTTCTGTATTATTGTCGACTAATTCTTTCAATTTGTGAAAAATATCTTTGAATTTTGATTCTGTCCCGACAAACTTTCGTTCCTGCAATAAATCTAACATTTGGAAAACACGTTCAGTATGCTGAGTCAAAACATTATAAATTGTTTTTTCTGTATCGTCCATGTAGTTCCGTAGAAAATTGTCATTCGTCCATGATTCAATATACTTTTTGGCTCTTTCATAATTGTCCGATCCAAACGATGTCAGGTCACCGTCTTCATCGGAATAATTCAATTCTTCTAAATACCATGCTAATTGACTTATCAGCTTTTCATTTTGGATACTAATTTCGCCTTGTTCTTTGAATTGGGAATATAAAAAGGATAAGATGAGCGGTGCGTTCCGAGACCGCAATAACTTGAGGCTCGGGGCGCTTTTTAATTGTATTTCCAATTTCTGGTAGTCCATGAGCATAGACGGGTTAGAAAAATCTACTTGTTGTTAACTTCGTCTTCAATATCTTTCTCTATGATTCGATATTTATCTTTGATATCTTCTCCTGAATAAAAATCAAGCAAGTCTTTTTTTGTTAAAGTTCCATCTATCAAGAACTTTTTCATATACTCTTGATTAAATTCCATAAGCAAGATAGATTTTTCTAGTTGCTTTAAGATTGCCTTGTTGTTTTCAATATTGCTGTAGACAAGCGATTTTATGGACAAAACTTCATTAATATCCTTTATAATTCGATTTACAAGAATTGCCAATAAGTTTTTGTCTAAGTCAACTTGTTTTGCATTTAGAGCAATATCACGAGCTAACATATATGCAATAGACAAATTTGAATAATCGCCCTTTTGGGAATCTACAACCGCAATGAATCCTATACTAGAAATGAAACCAATATTTTCAGCATATTTAAGAATAGAATTATCAACCAATGACTTATCAAAAACGATAATACTTACTTTTCCATCTCTGTTTGCTTCCGCCTCAATCAACTGACTCCAAGCGGTATCGGTTTTTCGAATAAAAATCTCTTTGGATTCTATTTCTCCCAAACGAATACTTTTATCGAATTTACACTCAATAACAATTCTCAGATTACTATCTCCATTGACTTCACAAACAATATCCCCTGTTTTATTTTTTTCGATATTGCCTGTTGTATTGCCTGTAAGTATGGCTCTGTCTTTTAACCGCTTTTCTTGAAAAAAGTTGTTCAGGAATTCAGCAATTTCGTCTTCTGCCAAAATTCCTTTTATGGTAGATTTGTAAAAAAGTTCCTTTTTCATCTCGAATATCATTTTAAGACTTTCGAGTTCTGTACCCAGTTCGTTGGATGTTTTAGACAAAAAAGAAGAAATTCTATCTTCCATTAAAGCTAATACTCCAATGTATATCGCACGCAAGAGTTTTTCATCTCGCTCATTTACCGAAAGATTGTTGAAATAGTTAAAAACAATTGGATTCTCGATTTCGAACTCCTTTATTTCAACACGGTTGAGTTGTTGGTTCAATTTTATTGTTGACATATTTTTATATTATGCTTTGTAAAGCTTCAAAATGTAATCTATCTTTTTTCTTAATATGTTGTAATACCTCTTTGCATGCACTACCTATATCAACAATGAATTCACTTTGCTTTCCAATTCTATCTATATTGTTGAAATGGCTAAAATAATGCAACGGTTTCAAAATTCTTTTAGATTTTTCGGGACCAAAAACTTTATCGGCACGAGTATCAACTTCATCTGTTGACGGATATTTTGTCAAAGTGTACATTTCAACAAATCGTCTTAGAATATTTGGCATTAAGAATAGCTGCGAAGATATATTTTGTTGTGAGTCTTGGTTAAACTTTGCTATTTCGCTAAACAAGAATTGGTATTCAGATTGATAATCATTATAGACATTTGGCAATTTTTCTATTGATGCGCCATTTTGATTTCTTGATATAAAGTATCTTGATTCTCTATTTTTAAGTTCCTTTCTGTGTTGCAAGCCATCTTTTTTCGGTAAATCTTTTAACAAGTTGAAGAACTCAAAATTATGCGTAGAAATAAATAATTGCTTGCATTTCAATCTCCACATTTTTTGCGTTGGTTGATTGGGGTCTGGAATATGGTCAAAAAAAGTTTCTTTTAGTAATGAGTTGATTTGAAAAATATGATTACTATCTAAACTAGAAATGGGATCATCAATAAATATAACATGATTAGCCAAAGTCCCTTTTTTATTCAAGCTTCTTAAAAGAACAAGAAAATGAGAAAATGAAATTGCCATTTTCTCACCTTCACTCAAATTTTTCGCAAGATGATTACCTCGCATCAAATTATATTTTCCCGTTTCTGTGGCACTTGGTTTTATTTGTATGTCATTTCTCCCTAAGAAACTTTGAATAAAAGCTTCTAGTTGCACACAGCCTTCAGAGACACTTTCTTTTCGCAATGTAAGTAAATCAATAGTTTTCTGATATTCATCTATTTTTTGATTAAATATGTCAATTGACTTTTGAACTTTTTCAGCTTTTATTTTTTTTAAATAATACTTTTCTTTTTTTAAGAATGAGGCCACTAAATGATTTTTATAAATATCTCTTTTGGACTCTACTATTGTTTCAAACTTATCAGTAAAATTATTATTATCTAATATAAGCTTGTTTAACTTTGATATTACATCGAAAATCGGCAATAATTCATTTTCACTATATGGAATTGCAATAGTTTTATATATAGACTTGTTCTTTTTTTTGTTTATTAATGCTTTGATTTTAGTCAATTTGATTTTGTATTTTGCTAACTCCTTGTCGAATTCAAATTTTAAAGAATTGAAATCGCTTTGAAAATTGTCATTAAAATCATTATGACTGTAGGGAATAATTAATGAATCGATAAGAGTTTCTTCTACTTGAAGCATACTTAGTAACTCTTTCGTTGTTTCTCTTAGTTTGGAAGCCTCATTATTAAAATAATTTAGAAGTTCATGGTATCGCTCTTCTGTTAAGTCATTTCCACAAAAAACACATTTACTGTTAGGGGAGTGAATGTTTAATCCTCGTTTTGCCCATTCATAAATCTGATTGTCTTTTTCAAGAATGCTAATTATGTTTGATTTGGAAGGGACAAAGCTTAATACTTCTTTTGATAGACCAATTATATCAGAATAGTTGGTTTTAAAATCAATAATATCTAGCTTTGCCTTAGGATCTGTAATAAGAATAATTTTGCTTAAACTTTCAAGTTCTTTAGATGATTGTAACTATTCAGCCATGCTAATTCATTTATTAATAGATAATTATAATTATTTAAAAAACTATTTTTGAAAAGTCAATAAATATTAATTCGCTAATTATTAGCTTATTAGTGTTTTGTTAATAAAATATAAAAACAAATTAATGACTTCTATCTTATTGATATTCAATAAAAA
>JAISNV010000023.1 GCA_031276035.1 Bacteroidales bacterium
ACTACCGGATCAATGCTTTCTTGACCTTCGGTTCCGTAATACTTCTTTGTCTGTTGGTAGAGAAACCGCAAATCAATGGATTTATTCAGATTGCGGTAAAAATCATCGGTAGGAACCAAATTATCCAAACTCAATGAATAAAATAACTTAGGAGTAAAATCTTTCTTGTCTTGCATATCGTAACTGTTTGGTACAAAGATACAAAAAACAGATACAAGTACTGTTGAAAAATGCTTATCTTTGCAGTTGTGCAACAAGCACAAGCGGTTTGGCGTAATGCGGGGTGTCGCCCGCAGAAAATCCTTGCGGATTTTCACGCTGACTCACCCGCGCAAACAATTGCTACCCCGCACTTCGCCAAGCCGCCGGGCGTGTGTAGACAATTTTTAGAAATGACAGATAATAAACAATAGAATACAATGGGAAATTTTTTAGGTCGATTAATTATTTGTGTTGATGGAGGAGATAAGAGCTATATTCTTTGGAATGGAACGGAGGCATATTACCAAAAATTGCGAGAAGCATATTTAGATATTAAAAATGATAAGGATACAAAATATTTACATTTCGGTTTTTTCACTCTTTGCGCTAGTACTTTGGAATTTTCGCTAAATTTTTTATTGACAAATTATTGCGTAAACCATTTTGGACATGAAGATTATAAAAAATATGCTGAAGCATATATTGGCTTGCCGTTCAGTAAAAAACTACTTATGGCTCCAAGTATTATTTCTAATGGGAAGTATATGTTAAATGAAGATAACACCTCATTTAAAACGCTTAAAGAATTGATTGCATTGAGAAATAAGATTCTTCACAATAAAGAATTTTTACAGGAATTTGATTTCCCTTTATTAAATGATGTCAATCAAAAAGTACCAATAGAATTTCAAATACAGATGGGAGATAATCCTATTGACTCTTTAGACAAACAATTATGCTTAAGGTATGGCGATGCTCTTGGTCAATTTAAAACACTTATCATGATACCTGCGTTGGAAAACAATTTGGAAATAAATGAAATGATAAGAAGTACATAAAACTGCCTCTAACAAGCAGTTGGGCAAAAGCTTGGCATTGCGTTGTAGGAAAGCGAGTTGCAAATAAAAAGTTGCTTTCTTCGTAGAAAAGTTTATCTTTACCCCGCACTTCGCCAAGCCGCCGCACCATTGGCGGTAACTTTGGCGAGCGATAGTGCGCTAAATAACTGATTATATCCTTTATTGTCCCTCGATGAAATTACAGCAATACGCTTGAAGAATTTCCCCAAAAACGTTGAGAACGAAAAATTCAGTTTATTGCCAATTTGTTGAATGGCATATTGATTAATTTCTCAACACTCTCGATATTCTTTGGGCGACATGCCTACACGGCTCTTAAAATATTTACAAAAAAACGATGGATTGGGAAAATTAAGTTCATTGCTTATTTCTTGAATCGAAAGTTCGGTTGATTTCAGCAGAAGTTTAATTTCCACAACCGTACAACTGTCAATCTACTCTTTTGCGGAACGTTTATCCATATCCAATTCTTTCAATATTGCTGAAAGATATTTAGGCGTAATATGAAGTTTATCGGCATAAAATGAAACTTCTCTGATGGTTTTGAAATGTTTCAATACCAAACTGCAAAATCGTTCCATTATCTCCGTCTTACGCGAGCGGGAAGAATGTTCCAGCGATTCGTGTCTTTTTATTTTATCGTAAACGTCCAAGAAAAAATTACGTAGCGTATTCATGATTATTTCTCTGCGAAAAAGATTTTCTTCGTCCCCGTAATACAGTTTCAAAGAACAAAAGCAATGTCGGTAAAATTTATCGAATTCTAATTCGCCATATTCATGCGTGTTATTTTCTTTAATATACCCCACAAAAGCAGGCGGAAAGCGAAACAGAATTTCGCTCATAAATTTGGATGACAATTTTATGTATAAAAAAGAAAAATCGGGACTGACTTTTTGTAAAGAAACAATCTGACCGGGAAATATGATTAATAATTTGTTTTTTACCGCTTTTTGTTGAACCATATCTATTTCAACGTCAGTTTCTCCGCTCATTCCTACCGAAATATACCCAAAATCCGACCGTCGGGGATAATTTCAACGGCGGACTGGTGCTGACATTAGCTTTAATGCTCTTGCTGGGTACTTCAAGCACTATCGAAAACACATTCATATACGGCATAATGCACTACGACAGTTTAAACGCAATTTCGCTTAATTGCTTGGTTTTAGCAGGAATTATAACAGGAAGCATTTTTTCTTGGTACACACTTGCCGTTCGCAAAGTCCGATATAAAACGGTTATCTTTATCGGTTTTATGTGCTTGGTAGCTTATCAGATGCTCTTTTACTTTATCATTGACCCACGCATAAATATCGAAATGCTCTATTCTTTGTCTATATTTAGAGGAATAGGTTATGCCATTCTTTATGTATCATTGGTATTATACACTACTGAAAAAGTACCATTCCCTCACTTTTTTCAGGCGCTTTGCATTATCGGATTTATACGCACAGGGCTTGGTTCGGTTATCAGTTCTTCCTTTTTGAGCAATTGGATGCCGTATCTTATCAAAAAAAACAATATGCTCATGGCCGGCAGTTAGATGCCGTCAATCCGTCAGCAGTATCATTGCCCATACAAACCCTCTACAACGAAGTCAATCGGCAGGCCACGCTTATCAGCTTAAAGTCCCGAAAAATTATTATGATAAACTTTTTATCATAATATGGACACGAATCGGAATGCTTGTTTCGTCCGACATTGCCCCTTCCCAAAACAAAACACCAAACAGAAAGCTCGCCTGAAAGCATAATTACAATGAAAATATTTTTAAATTTCCCCTTATCAAAATATTTCGTTAATTTTATCCGTTCATTAAATCTAAAATAACAGCCTATGAGTTCACATTCAGAAAAAGGACACGCAAAAAATGTTGCAAACTTTGAAACCGAAATTTCATTTTGCACGGCTTACGGAACCGCCTACAATCCGAGCAAACAATCAATCACAATTACTGCATTAAATGAATTGCTTCAGCAATCCCGCACTGCGCTTAACGAAGTTACACGAGAAAAAAACACTTACGATTTGGCAGTAAACGAACGTAAAATTGTGTTTTCGACACTCAAACCAACAGCAACCCGACTTATCAACGCATTAGATGTTACCGATGCGTCCTATGAAACGGTCGCTGATGCCAAAAGCATAAACAAAAAAATACAAGGCGGTCGCACAAGTGCAAAACCAAGCGAAGACGAAGACAAAAAAACAATCTCAACCTCACAGCAAAGCTACGACAGTTTAGTCGAGAATTTCTCTAAACTCCTTGATTTGATTGCCTTAGAGCCGAGTTACGCACCAAACGAAGAAGAATTGCGTATCGACACATTAAATCAGTATGTCGAAAAACTTCGGTCAACAAATTTAATTGTAATCGAGACCTATACCGTGTATAGCAATTCAATGATTTCACGCGACAATGTTATGTACGCCGAAAAATCGGGTATGGTCAATACAGCTTTAGAAGTAAAGAAATATGTCAAATCCGTATTCGGAGCCACTTCGCCCCAATTCAAACAAGTAAGCAAATTAGAGTTTTCTCGCCCGAGATAGAGCATAAAACTCGAAACCGATAACATAAATAAGCCTTGCTTCGCAAGGCTTATTTATGTTATAAGTTACATTCTTCCGTCCGCTTTTGATATTCCATTATCCGCACTTGTAATTTTTCTATCCGATTTTGCAATTTGCCTATCTGCATTTGTAATTTTCCCAAAGGGGATTGTATTTTTTTATCCGAGATTGATATTCTTGCATACGGGTTTAATATTTTAATGTCCGAGTTTGTAATTTTTTTGTCCGAGAATTATATTATTCAATCCGAGAAAGATATTTTCACAACCCTACCAAGTATTTTCCTATCCGAGTTCATAATTGTTTAAAGAAAAATTGTACTTTTACAAATCGGTTTTCTACATATAGAAAACGACAATGAAGAAATAAGCAGTAAAGCAACCGCCAACATGCAGCTTGGCGTAATGTGGGATGTGAGAAACTTTGGTATAAACTTGAATCCAGCCCACAGGAACATTCATATTCTCTCATACTTCGCCAAGCCGTCAACCGTTAACAACAATCCCTCTCACCTTCCAAAAACCATTCTCCCCAAACTCGAAAAATAAATCCCTCTATTTTTCATTTATTACCAATTGTTAAGTGCTTTCGAAAATAGAAGTCCTACCTTTGCAGTCGTTTTTAAAATGGAATGATATGCTAAGAGACAGTCTCGATTTCAAAACATTACCAATTGGTAAACTATTTGCCAAACAATTTTTTCCTGCAATGCTCGGAATGATTTCGACAGCCCTTTTTACCGTTGTCGATGGAATTTTCGTTGGTCGCGGATTGGGAAGCGACGCATTAGCCGCCGTCAATATTGCTGCTCCGCTGTTTATGATTGTTGCTGGAATCGGATTAATGTTCGGTATGGGCGGAGGAATTTTGGTATCACTCAATCTTTCACGGGAAAAATCCAAAGTAGCCAATATCAACGTAACACAATCAACCGTTACACTTTTTATAGTTGCTCTTATCATAGCCTTATTGGTTACAATATTTCCAACGCAAACAGCAGTTTTGTTCGGGGCAAACGATTATCTGAAAGAAATGGCCGGCGAATATCTGTTTTGGTATGCCATTGCACTGCCGATTACCGTTTTCACGATTTCTTTACCTTTTTTCGTTCGTCAAACAAATCCCAATTATGCAATGTGGGCAATGCTTACAAGTACAGTAATAAATATCATACTTGATTATGTTTTTATTTTCGTTTTCAAATGGGGATTATTCGGAGCTGCTATTGCCACCGACATAGGCGGAGTAGTAAGTGCAATACTTCTGTTCGTTTATCTTCTGAACCCCAAAATAGCGGTTAGATTCGCCAGACTCAAAATGAGCGTGAACAGCATACGTTTGACTTTGCGGAATGCCTGGTATATGATAAAACTCGGAATTTCGTCTTGTTTAAGCGAAATGACCTTAGCCGTTATGGCAATCACAGGAAATTACGTTTTTATGCACTATTTAGGAGCCGACGGGGTTGCTTCATACAGCATTATTTGTTATCTTTTTCCTGTTATATTTATGGTTTTCAATGCAATGATACAAGCCGCACAACCCATCATAAGTTATAATTACGGTTGCGGACAAATAGAACGTTCCAACAAGGTTGCCAAATTATCGCTCGTTTATGCTTTGGTTTTCGGATTGTTTATTACGGTTCTGTTTTCTTGCTTTGCCGACACTATTATATCCATGTTTTTGCCCGACAAAACCGGCAATGCATATCAGTACGCTCATTCGGGATTACCCTTGTTTGCGTTGGATTACGTTTTCTTCGGAATCAATGTAATTGCAATCGGTTATTATTCAAGTATCGAACGAGTAAAACGAGCAATAAGCCTGACTGTTTTGCGTGGAATATTACCTGTAATTTTTTTCTTTACGCTGCCTAAAATGTTCGGAGTTGCGGGAATATGGCTTTCAGTCGGAGCAGGTGATTTTGTTACAACGTTAATTATTGTAACTTTGCTTCTCAAAGATAAATTCAGTACCAGTGGAAAAATTAATAAGTAAAATAAACGAGCATCACCCATTAGCCGAAAGCGAAGAGCTATTACTTCGGCAAACTTTACGCACGCTTCATTTTCCAAAAGGAAGTGTTGTTATCGAAGAGGGAAAAATAGACGACTCTATATATTTTATAAATAAAGGCGTTTGGCGGGCACATATCGGACGCGACGGCGAAGATTATACTTTATGGTTTGCCGTTTCCGGCGAAGCGGTTTTTTCATCTTGGGGACATATTCGAAATCTGCCGTCACGATTAACAATATCTTCGTCAAGCGACAGTGTGGTTATTGAAATGAAAAAGAGTACAATACAAAAATTATCGGAAACTTCGCCTACTTTCAACATCTGGCTCCACCAACTTTATGTTGATACAATTCTAAGCACTGATGACCAACTCGTAAATATTTCCTATCCCAAAGCCGAAAAACGTTATTTGGCTTTTATGAAAAAAATGCCCGAAATATTTCAGCATGTTCCGCTCAAAGAAATAGCGGGGTTTATAGGCGTAACTCCTCAATCACTCAGTCGTATCCGTGCAAAAATAGAATTATAAAATTATCATAATACAACTCTAACAAAAAAAAATACAAGAAATAAACAAAAATTTTTTACCATTTCACAATACAAAAGATACAAGGAGCGTTATATGCTGCTTAACAATGTGCTCTTCGATGTTTAGATAGAAAAATCTTTAAAAAACCATCGGCGTTTTGTTAGGCAGAAAAATCAACTTACATAGAAAAGTCTAGTTTTGCTAATTAATTTTGTGTTTGCGAATGGGTATTTTCAGATTTTTATGGGAATTATTGTAATTTTGGGAAACAATTTGATAAAACAGCAACGAATTACAGATAAAATTGAAAAATATGAATTATAAACTGAGGGCTTGGAAAATATCAGATATTGAAAGTGTCGTCAGGCATGCAAATAACTATAACGTCGCCAAATGGTTGACGAATCAATTTCCATATCCTTATGACGAAACAGACGCTGAGGCATTTATCAATTCCGTATTGAACGATAGTCCGCAAAGAGTTTTCGCAATTGAAATAAATAATGAAGCAGTCGGCTCTATTGGTATTTTTCCGCAATCTGACATTCATGAAAAGAGTGCCGAAATAGGTTACTGGTTGTCGGAAAAATATTGGGGAAACGGTATTATGCCGAAAGCGATAGAGGAAATTGTTAATTACGGATTTAAAACTTTTGATATCGTAAGAATTTTTGCTCGTCCGTTTTATACAAATAAGGGTTCACAACGAGTATTGGAGAAGGCAGGATTTGAGCAGGAAGCAAGATTAAAGAAAGCTTTGTATAAGAATGGCGAGTTTTCGGATGAATTAATTTATGTGAAATTGAAAGAATAATACGATGAGTAACAAATGGTTTTGCGTAATGCGAGTGTGGTTTCGCGAAAAGATTACGGAAATTCGGGCGTTCATCTCCCGAGGAACAATTTGTGTAACTATTGTTACATCAAATTGTTATGAACAGCAAATAATACAAAAACGACATTCAAACAAAATTGTCAAATATAAATATATACAACAATTAATTTGATTATTTTTGCAACCGGAAAAATATACAGATATGATCTCAAACGACAAATTGTTATCCATTAAAGAAGCAAGTGAATGGGCTACTAATTTCGTTGGACGTGATGTTACAATATCCAATATCTCATATCTGATTCAATACGGAAGAGTAAAGAAATTTGAAGAAAACGGTTCTACTCTAATTTCTCAAAAAGACCTTTATGATTACTACAACTCATATAATCAATCAAGAGAAACCGTATTTAAAGAAAAGTTAGGAGAAGATTTGAATTGGGCACTTTCTTTTGAGCAATATAAGGAAACTGAAACCACAAAGCATGTTCATAGACTTCACCCTTACAAAGGCAAGTTTATTCCTCAATTGGTTGAATATTTTTTAGATAATCATACAGATAAATTTAAAACCGAAACATATTTTCAAGAAGGAGATATTATTCTCGATCCGTTTTCGGGCAGCGGAACTACGATGGTTCAATCATCGGAATTAGGCATGCATGCTATCGGAATTGATATTTCCGTATTCAATACATTGATTGGTAATTCAAAAACCGAAAAATATGATATTGCAGACATACAAAATGAATTAAAACGAATAACAAAATCACTGCAAAAGTTTATTAAAGACTCCAATGCTGTTGAGTTTGAGGATAAATTATTGCAAGAACTAAATTTATTTAATACCGAATACTTTCCCGTACCGGAATACAAATATCAGGTACGGAACAAATTAATTGACGGGAAAAAATACGGATTGGAAAAAGAACAAGAATTTTTACCCATTTTTCAGCAGTTGGTTGAGCAATACAATATCAAACTAAAACAAGAGAAGTCGGATACTTTTCTTGATAAATGGTATTCTCAACATATCAGAGAAGAAATTGAATTTGTTTTCGAGAGGATAAAAGAAATTCAAAATAACCAAACAAAAAAAATAATCAGTATAATTCTAAGTCGCACAATCAGAAGTTGTAGAGCTACAACTCATGCCGATCTGGCAACTTTAGTTGAACCTATTACAACGACTTATTATTGCAGCAAACATGGAAAAATTTGCAAACCATTATTTTCCATTTTAAAATGGTGGAAAAGTTATTCAAAAGATACGGTAAAACGACTACTACAATTTGATGAGCTACGAACAGCCACATATCAATTATGTTTAACAGGCGATAGTCGTGAAATAAATATTTTAGAAGAAGTAAAGAAAATAAACCCTGAATTTGGAGGTTTACTTGAAAAGCAAAAAATAAAAGGTATATTTTCTTCTCCACCTTATGTCGGATTGATTGATTATCACGAACAACATGCTTATGCTTATGATTTATTCGGATTTGAAAGAAAAGATGAAATGGAAATAGGCCCTTTATATAAAGGAAGCAAAAAAGAAGCTCAACTAAGCTATATACAGGGAATTACTGACGTATTGAATAATTGTAAAAAATATCTCGTTGATGATTATGACATTTTTTTAGTTGCAAACGACAAATACAATATGTATCCGACAATTGCTGAAAACGCGGAAATGAAAATAGTAAATCAATTTACACGACCTGTATTAAATAGAACAGAAAAAGATAAAACAGCATATTCTGAAATAATATTTCACTTAAAAGAAAAAGAAAAATAAAATGGCACTTAAGAAACCCAAATTCAGCAAATTGAATTTGTTTTAAAAAATAGCCTCAAACATAAGTTTCAAAATTACAATCCGGAACCTGCCGTTATGCCTTTTCATACAAGACTGTTAGGGAAAGACAGAATGGCCTTGTTTTCTTTTATTCATTCATTGAATACGAATTTTGGAACAAGTATTTTTGAGCCGGTTGCTTTGGCATTGGCTGCAACTAAATTTAAAATTGCTAGATCACAAGCTACGGCCGGTACACAGATTAGCGAGTCGGCACAACGAATCATTCAAAATATTATGGACGATCTCACCTCAGGCAATTCCCGTCCGAATAAACTCGAAGAAATTAAACACATAAAGGAAGTCTGTCAAACAGGTAGTTTCCGAACCGTAAAGCCTACAAAAGTTGATGTTTGGTTGGAGTCTGAGAATGGCGATTTATACTTATTCGACATACAAACCGCCAAACCCAATAAGGGAGGTTTTAAAGAATTCAAGAGAACACTGCTTGAATGGACAGCCTGTGTTATTGCTGCAAATCCGGAAATATCAGTTAATACACTTATAGCAATTCCATATAACCCTTATGCTCCAAAGCCATATTCCCGTTGGACTATGGCCGGAATGCTCGATTTAGGACAAGAGCTAAAAGTTGCAGAAGAATTTTGGGATTTTTTAGGCGGAGAAGGAGCTTACAGTCAATTGTTAGATGTTTTTGAACGGGTTGGTTTTGAGTTAAAACCTGAAATAGACAATTATTTCGACAAGTTCAACAACAACAAAAATTGATGAGCAATTTACAATAGACGGTTTATCATAATGCGGGGTGTTTATCCGCAGAAACTTTCGTTTGAATTTGAAAGTTTTTTGCAGGTGGGAATATTTTAGCTCTCTGTATCATGATAAACCGCCAACCGGTAAACACTTTATCCGAAATTCTACAATAAATTTATATCATCCCTATTTATTATTACTACCTCTTCTCTTAAATCCCCATTTATAGGGATATGTTAAAATTTGCATAATTTCTACTTTTGCGCGTTAATTATAATTTTTGTTAAATCAAAATAAATTCGCAAAATGAAAAAATTATACTCCGTGATTATCTGTTTGTTGATGTGTATTCCTATCGTATATGCCAACTTCAATTCGGAAGAAGTAAAAAAAGACTCTACTAATTCAGCAAAAAAATGGGAACATACGGTTTATACCGATGAAGTACAAAAGGAGAATGCTAAAACCAGCAAATTACAAATCGGCGGTTACGGAGAAGCTACAACACATCGTTTTTTCTATAGTGACGACTTTAACCGTTATAAATATCCGGAAAATTATACTTCCGTGCCGAGTCGCGGACAATTTGATTTACCGCATGTTGTATTTAGCATTTCCTATAATTTCGGTAAAGGTTGGAGTGTTTCTACTGAAATAGAATTTGAACATGGCGGTACCGGATCTACTATTGAAATTGAAGATGAGGAATTTGGAGAATATGAACAAGAGGTAGAAAAAGGCGGAGAAATAGTTTTAGAGCAATTCTGGATTCAAAAGAGTTTCAACAAATACATCAATATTCGTATGGGTCATATTATTGTACCTATCGGAATTACAAACCAATACCACATGCCTATAGAATATTTTACAGTTCTTCGTCCTGAAGAGGAAACTTCAATTCTTCCCGTTACCTGGCATGAATATGGAATAAGTTTATGGGGAAATGCAGGTAAGTGGAGTTATAATGCAATGTTTCTTGCAGGATTAGACGCCGAACGTTTCAGTGATAGAGGTTGGATAAAAGACGGAGCCGTTTCTCCTTATGAGTTTAAAATCGCGAATTCTTATGCCGGAGCTTTCCGTGTGGATTACAGAGCTGTTGAAGGATTAAGAATCGGTCTTAGCGGATATTACGGCCTTAGTGCTAAAAACAGTCTGAAAAACAGATATGAGGAGATTTACGGTGATGTGCTGATAGGCAGTTTAGATGCAACTTACAATTACAATAATGTTATTGCACGCGGAACATTTGTTTACGGACATTTATGGGATTCGTTCGAAATATCCAGAAAAAATAAAAATATGTCGTCAAATTCACCTTCGCCGCGTACAAATGTGGCTTCGGGTGCTATGTGTTACTTCGTTGAGGCGGGCTACGACATTTTTTCTTTCTTTCCGAAACTTGAAGAACAAAAATTCTATATTTTCGGACATTTCGGATATTATCATTCTATGTTCAATACCGTAGAAGGAATCTTGTCAGATGCCCGCTTTGAGCGTCATATTGCTTCCGCAGGAATAAACTATTATCCGCTTCCGCAGATAGTGATTAAAGCGGAATTTTCTTCGAGAATATTTAATAGTCCATACAATAACGAAAACACTATTTCTTTGGGAGTTATGTACACGGGAATGTTTAATAAATAATTAAACACTATTCGAATCTAAAATCACATTAATTAATCACAAAACAAAATTATAATATGAATCCGACACAGATAACTCAACTAAAAAGAATAAATACTTTTTGTCGGCTACATATGACGATTAACTGAAAAATAAATGATTAAAATTATATTCTTATGAAAAAATTAAAAAATTTAATGTTAGTAGCTATGGCTTGTTTTGCTTTAGTTAGTTTATTTTCTTGCGAAAGAGGTAACAGCGGCGACGGTGATGATGCTGAGATGTTAGAAATCTTAGATGCTTACACCAATAATACTGTTATTAAAACCTACGGTTTACTTGCCGATAAAGCTATTGAATTATTAGAGTTATGCGAAGATTTACAAAATTCACCAACTGATGCCAAAGTACAAGTTGCTGCTGAAAAATGGATTGACGCTCGTAAATACTGGGAACAATCGGAAGCTTTCCTATATGGCCCTGCCGAATATTATGCTTTGGATCCTCGTATTGATTCTTGGCCTCTTGATAAAAATACACTTGACCAACAACTCGCAGGCGATATGACTAATGTTGACGCCGCTTTTGTTCGTGATTATTACGGAGTTAACCTTATCGGTTTCCACGCCATTGAATATGTTCTTTTTGAAGACGGTCAGTCAAAAGCAGTTTCTAAAATAACTGAAAACGAATTAATCTATTTAGTTGCTGTTTCTGAAGTTTTAATGGAAGATTGTATTCTTCTGGAAGCAGCTTGGAATCAAAATTTATCAAGTGCTAAAAAAAGAATTTTAGATGATGCCGAACTTGAAGTTTCATCTAATTTCGGTTATGAAATGCTTAATGCAGGCTCTGCCGGTAGTCGTTTCAAAACGCCGCAACAAGCTGTTTACGAAATCATCGGAGGTTGTGAAACCATTGCAGATGAAGTTGGTAATGAAAAAATCGCAGATCCGTACGAAACCGGAAATGTTCTTCGCGTTGAGTCTTGGTACAGCTGGAATTCATTAACTGATTTTACCGATAATATAGTAAGTATTGAAAATTCATATTTAGGCGGAATGGAAGGATCCAGAACCGGTAAATCTTTAAGTGAGTATGTAAAAAGTAAAAATACTAAATTGGATACCGATATTTTAGCCGCTATCGATGATGCCATAAATGCAATTCAGGCGATTCCGGCTCCTTTTAGAAATCAACTTAACAATCCGGCCAGCGCTAAAGCAATAGAAGATGCTATGGATGCATGTAATGCGTTGATGGATCAACTCTCTTTAATCTATGATGTAATAGAATAATTATTTCTTAACAAAAACCAAATTCACAGCAAGTTTTGCTGTTCAAATTAAATATTATTATGAAAAAACATCTTTTATTTATTATTGGCGTATCTGTCTTGTGTTCTTTGTTTGTTGCTTGCGGTGGAGAAACTCCTACCGAACTTTCCGAAGAATATTATTCAGGCGGTATCAACGGAACCGCATTCAATAGAACCAGTTTGGCATACGAGCAACCTGCCCCGGCTATTAAAGACTTAGCGGCTTTCAAGCGTGGTGAAAAAATGTTTGAAAACAACTACGTAACGGGCGAAGGAACTCCTTTTTCCGGATTAGGTCCGGTATATATACGCTCTTCTTGTATAACCTGTCATCCGGGATACGGACGTTCTAAAAGAGTTAATACCTTTAATTCGGAAGAATACGGTAACGGTTATTTAGTGATGATACATACTCCCGACGGTAAAATATGCGAAAGTTTTACCGGAATGTTGCAAACAAGAGCCGTTTCTCCTTATAAACCACCTGTTGATGAATCGGGAATACATATCACATGGAATTCATATACCGACCAATATGGAAATGTTTTTCCGGACGGAGAGCCTTACAGCTTGATTTACCCAACTGTTACAATTGACAGGGAAGCTATTTTACTTCCGGTTCCCGATAATTATCAGGTTAGTATTGAGGGAACTATAGGTATCTACGGAACAGGTTTGTTGGATGCTATTACCGACGACGATCTGATTGCGGAACGTAATACACAAGTTGCCCGTGGTTACTGTGTCGGAGAACTTGGCGCTATGATTAAGGAAGCCGACGGAAGCGAACATCCCGGCCGTTATACTTACGGCTGTACCCGCGGAACCTTGCAAAACGGTCCCGGCTCTAACGCCCTGTGGAATATAACCAACGTAACACGTCCCGATAGAAATTATTTGTACGCTACAAAAGCATGGATAGAAAAAATGGCTGAACTCGGCTTGGACACTACGGGATTTGCCGGCGGTTTTCAAGAAACTGAAATGACTATGGCAGAATTTGATGATTTCATGATATGGCATCGCGGATTGGCCGTTCCTGCAGCTCGAGATTTAGATGATGAGGATGTACAAGCAGGTAAAGAAATATTTTACGAAATCGGATGTACTGCTTGTCATAAACCTACTTGGACTACAGGAACTTGTGAGTATATTTCCGGTTTTTCAAACCAAAAGATTTGGCCTTATACTGATATGTTAAAACATGATCTTGGAATGGAGGAACCCGGTTTACGTAAAATGTGCCGTACTACTCCACTTTGGGGTAGAGGTTTATCTTATATTTGTGCCGGTCATACCGATATGTTACACGACCTCAGGGCACGCAATTACCAAGAAGCTATTTTGTGGCATTTCGGCGACGCAGAACAAAGTCGCGAGAAGTTCCGTAACCTCAGCAAAGAGGAAAGAGGGAATCTTGTGAGATTCCTCGAATCTATATAAAATCGGTAAATATATATAATAAAAACTCAGAATTAACATATATATCGGATTTAGAACCATTTATTTTGTTAATTTTGAGTTTTTTATTATGCCATATTAAAATAATTCAGAAATATGAACAAATCATCCTTATCAAAAATTTTCTCATTCGGCTTCTTAATTATCATGCTGATAATCTTGGCGGTGGCAACTTTCGTGGAAAAAGTTAAAGGAACGCCGTTTGTATCGTCAAATATTTACGGATCTTGGTGGTTTGTCGGAATCTGGTTTATTATTGTTGCCTGCGGACTGCTTTTTATTCTGAAAAGAAAAATGTATAAACGCCCTGTTACATTTTTACTACATCTTTCATTTATTGTTATACTAACCGGCGCCTTTCTCACTTTCACAACTTCTTTAGAAGGAAAAATACATTTACGGGAAGGGAAATCAGAAAATTCTTTCATTAGCAAGAAAAATAACAGTTTGCACAAACTTCCTTTCGATATTACACTTTCCAAGTTTGAAGTAGAATATTATCCGGGCACACAAGCTCCTTATGATTATATCAGTAAAATAAAAATTGAGAATAATGGAGAAACAATCGAAGGAATGGTTTCAATGAATAAAGTTTTTTCAAATAAGGGTTATCGTTTTTATCAGGCTTCTTACGACAGGGATATGCAAGGTTCTACATTGATGATAAAATCAGACAAATACGGACTTCCTGTTACATATACCGGTTATTTTTTACTGTTTATTTCGATGATAGGATATTTCTTCGTTCCCGGAACAACATTCAGAAAATTATTAAATCATCCGGCATTAAAACAATCGGCAACGGTTTTATTACTGATATTCGGTTCAATCACGGCAGGCATCGCCCAACCGAAAACAATTCCGGAAGAAAGTGCAAAGAAATTAGGTGAAATCCAAATTCTGTATCGCGATAGAATTTGTCCGATGCAAACTTTTGCTAAAGATTTTACTCAAAAACTCTATGGAAAGTCTTCTTACCAATCTTTATCGCCGGAACAAGTCTTAGCGGGATGGTTATTTTTCCCTAACGAATGGAAAGACGAGCCTGTTATCAAGGTTAAAAACAAAGCCGTTCAACAGTATTTAGACTTAGAAAGTAAATATGCATCTTTTTCCGATTTCTTTATTGACGGAAAGATTTATAAACTTGCAACACCGCTCCAAAGGATTCGAATAGGTGAAGATGTTGAAGGGGCAAAAGATTTTATTGCTGCCGATGAAAAGATTCAGTTGATCTTTATGCTTCAAATGGAAACACTATTGAAAGTATTTCCGCAAAACATTTCGGAAGGAGAATTGATCTGGTACAGTCCTTCCGACGATATACCTGTAAATATTCCGGAAAACAAACGTTTACTCATTCAGGGAAGCTTTTCCTTATTGAAAGAATATGCGCAAGAAGAAAGTTGGCACGATTTAAATCATACTTTGGAAAAACTATCTATTTTTCAGAGAAGGTCAGCAGGTAAACTATTACTTTCTCCGCAAAAAGTTTCGGCAGAAAGGGTTTACAATTCCTGCAATGTTGTTAAGCCTATCGCTTTCATTAATTTGTTTATCGGAATTTTTGCTTTGATATATTTTTTCAGAAGAGAAAATAAAAACAATATCAATCGAAAAGATAAAATAATATCCCAGATATTAAACATTATTCTGATAATAAACGGGTTGGTAATTTTATTGATGATAAGTCTGCGAGGATATATCAGCGGAAGGATTCCGCTTGGCAACGGATTCGAAACATTGCAGTTTTTGTCAATCTGCATAATGTTGCTTGCTATCATTTTCCGTAAAAAAATGTTTTTGTCTATTCCTTTCGGGTTTATTTTCTCGGCTTTGGTATTGCTTGTTTCTATGATGGGTTCTGCCAATCCGCAAATTACTCAATTGCAGCCTGTATTGATTTCACCTCTCCTGAGCATTCACGTTTCACTTATTATGATTTCATACACCCTTTTTGCATTTATCGCTTTTAATGCGATAGCGTCATTTATATCTGTTATCAGTTCAAAGCAAAACAATATTGCTAATGTAAATCATAGAATGCTTCAGTTATCGGTTTTCAGCAGAATTTTACTTTACCCCGCACTTTTCTTACTGGCCGCAGGAATTTTTGTAGGAGCAATTTGGGCAGAAGTGAGTTGGGGCACATATTGGTCGTGGGATCCCAAAGAAACTTGGGCACTTATAACCATGATAATTTATGCGTTACCTATTCATAATAAAAGTCTCCCGCTTTTTAACCGTCCGTTCTTCTTTCATTTTTACAGTTTATCAGCTTTGTTGGTTGTGTTAATGACTTATTTCGGAGTGAATTATATTTTAGGCGGTATGCACAGCTATGGTGGTGATATGGGAATGAATGTAATGTTAATTATCGGAGTAATTTTAGTAATCTTTGTAGCGCTTCCTTTATGGGCATATTTGAAATATAGAAAGATGAAAATAACATGTTGATGAGATTGAGTTGAATGGTCTAAAGACAGACTTTGCCTCTCAAATCTTAGGTATAGAGTTCAATATTGCTTGTTGTCAATACTAACTAATTCTTTATACGCTTTATAATCAGCATAATTCCATTCCAGAAATGATTTCTTAGGATAATTCAAAATGAAATCATTTTTCTTTTCCTTCATTTTCTCGTAATATTATAGTATTTATAAAAAATAACAAATAACCAAGATAAAAAAATGAGAATTTAAATTAATTCTTATCTTTGTTTTTAGATTTTTTATTAATAATAATATTTTAAAATATGAGAAAAAACATTTTTATTTTATTCGGTATCTGTGCCCTAATAATTAGTTCCTGTTCACCGAAAGTATCAACAAGTATAAGTAAAACTTATGACAAATTAAATTCTACAGAACCAATTGTTGTTTTTGGTGTTGATGATGCGGCACCTTCAAATGCAGAAATTTTGGGAAATTTAAAAATTGGCGAATCAGGATTAACTGTAAATTGTGAGTTTGAATCTGTGCTTGCTTTAGCAACAGATGAGGCAAGAAAAATTGGCGGAAATGCTATTAAATTAACTGAACATAATACGCCGAGTGCGCTTGGAAGTTCTTGTCACAGGATTAAAGCCGATATTTTACGAATTGACAATATAGAAACTTTCATAAGTACGGAAAGTTCCAAAGATACATCAATTAGTGATGAATATGCAGTACTGCATATTTATAGACAAGGAGGTGCAGGTGCTTTAGTTGGCTATGATTTGTATTTGGGCGATAATGTAATATGCAGGGTAAAAAATAAATGGAGGGAAACAATCATTATTAGAGAAGAAGGAAGAAATACTTTATGGGCAAGAACAGAGGCAAAAGCCGAATTACCCATCAACATCCAGTTCGGAAAAGAATATTATATCCGATGTAGTATTACAATGGGTGCATTCGTTGGTCATCCCAAAATTGAACTTGTTGATAGCTCTGTTGGAAAGTTAGAAATTAAATCTATACCCATTCAATAGTGTACATATATAAATGTAGTTAATAACTATAACCTCTTACTACTTTTTAACAAGCACGATTCCCGTTCTCGCGGGTAAATATAAACTTATGAAATTCTTACTGCCTTTGGCTTGGGTAAAATGATAGATATTTTCATCTATCCTGCCGAAACCATTAAAATCAATATTATCGGTATTTAATATAACTTTATATTTCCCGGGTGCTGTGTTGAATTTATAATCTTCGAATGATTTATTGGGATTGAAATTGAAGACAAATAAAATTTCGTTACGAACAAATGCCAAAACCTGATCTTTACAATGTTCGTAAATTTTATACGGAAAATTTTCTTTAAAAATATTTTTCTCAATAACCATATTTATCATAGTCGTGTCAAAGTCGGCAAGCATATAGTATCTTAAACTTTTGTTATCGACCAGCGACCATTGTCTGCGTGCGTATTGGTACGACCATTTATTACCTTGTCTGGGAAAATCTATCCATTCCGGATGGCCGAATTCATTGCCCATAAAATTTAAGTATCCTGCTCCGGCGGTCGCTATTGTAATTAATCTCATTATCTTATGTAAAGCGATTCCCCTATCAACAATAAAATTCTTACTGCTGATTGACATCGAATTATACATATATTTATCTATCAAACGGAATATCATGGTTTTATCTCCGACAATAGCTTGATCATGAGATTCCAAATATGAAATTGTTTTCTCATCGGCACGATGGTTTGTAAGTTCGTAATATATATTACTTACATCCCAAAGTTCGTCTTTAACTTCTTTAACCAATTTTATCCAATAATCGGGAACACCCATTGCAAGCCTATAATCAAATCCGAAACCGCCATCATCAATCTCTGCGGCAAGTCCGGGCATACCGCTCATTTCTTCCGCAATTGTTATCGCATCAAAATTAACCTGATGTATCAGTTTATTTGCAAGCATCAGATACACACAAGCATTAATATCTACTGAGCCATCGAAATATTGATTATATGAAGTGAAATTTTTATCTAATCCGTGATGTTCGTAAAGCATGCTTGTTATTCCATCGAAACGAAACCCATCGAATTTATATTCTTGCAACCAAAATTTACAGTTCGATAAAAGGAAATGAAGAACCTCATTTTTACCGTAATCAAAACATTTAGAGTCCCAGGCAGGATGATTTCCTTTGTTGCCGCAATGAAAAAATTGATACTCTGTTCCGTCATATCTGGCAAGTCCTTCAATTTCATTTTTTACAGCATGAGAATGAACCAAATCCATAATAACTTTCAATCCGTGTTCATGAGCCGTATCAATCAACTCCTTCAACTCCTCCGGCGTTCCGAAACGCGATGAAACTGCAAAAAAACTCGAAACATGATATCCGAAAGAGCCGTAATACGGATGTTCTTGAATTGCCATAAGTTGAATAGTGTTATAACCGCCGGCAACAATTCTGGGAAGAACATTATCTTTAAAATCGGTAAACGAATTTACTTTCGGTATTTCTTGTGCCATACCTACGTGTGCTTCATAAATTATCGGATAAAAATGTTCGCTCTCAGGCTGAGAGTATTTCCATTTATATTCTTTCTTAGGATTCCAAATCTGTGCATTAAAAACTTTCGTTGCTTCATCTTGAACTACCCGTGTAGCCCAAGCCGGAATTCTTTCACCTTCACCGCCATCCCATCTGATTAATAACCTGTAAAGATATCCGTGTTGCAAAACTTCTATTTCGACCTGCAATTCCCAATAATCGCCCATTTTTCTGAAAGCAAATTCAGGTAAAACGCGCCAGCCTGAGTGTTCTCCTACCAAAAAAATTTCCGTAGCATTAGGTGCCCATTCCCTAAAAATCCATTTTTCAGAAGTTTTATGACAGCCGAAAAATAAATATCCGTTAGCAAAATCATTTAAAGAATCTACATCTTTTATCAATTCTTTTTCTTTCAAATCATAAGCAGAGAACCTTTCAGAAAATTGTTTTTGATAATCTGAAAGATAAGGGTCGTTTTCAACGATTTTAAAATTCGTCATCGAAGTCGAAGAAGTCTTCATTCTGATTTTGCTTATCATATTTATCGCAATCCACCTCAACAGAAAGCGGTTTTAATGGTTTCTCAAAGTCTCCTTTATATAAATTTATTTTCGGATCGGCGTATAATTTTTTCATATAAATAGCCCAAATAGGCAAGGCGGTATTTGCACCTTGTCCGAGTGCCAAAGTTCTGAAATGCGCTGCTCTGTCTTCGCAGCCCGTCCAAACTCCTGTTACAAGATTCGGTGTTAATCCCATAAACCAGCCGTCCGAATTATTTTGTGTAGTTCCGGTTTTGCCGGCGATCGGATTTGTAAGTGCGTACCGGTTTATTAACCTCACACCGGTTCCCGATTCAACAACGCCTTTCATAAGTTCAATCATAAGATAAGCGGTTTCTTCATCAACAGCTTCCTCTTTGTTCGGAACAAATGATTCTATTAAGTTTCCGTTTCTATCTGTAATTTTTAAAATGAAAATAGGTTCGATATAAACTCCTTTATTGGCAAAAGTATTCATAGCACCCACCATTTCGTATAGTGATAAATCCGCTGTTCCTAAAGAAATTGCAAAATAAGGAGGAATTTCCGACTTCACACCCATTTTCCTTGTCATTTGTATTACCGGTTCCGGACCATATCGTTTTATTAAATGTCCTGTTATCCAGTTATTAGAGTTTGCCAACGCCCACTTTAATGTAACTTCTTCGCCAAGTTTATCTTTTGAATCGTTTCGCGGCTCCCAGAATGTTCCGTCTTCAAGAGGAATGCTAACCTGAACATTAGGTACTCTGCTGCACGGCGACATGTTTCCTTCCTGCATTGCAAGCGTATAAACAAAAGGTTTAAAAGTAGAACCAACTTGCCGTTGCATTTGAGTTACATTATCGTACTGAAAATGATTATAATCCGGACCGCATGCATAAGCTTTCACATAACCTGTTGACGGTTCTACAGACATTAATCCCGTTCTCAAGAAAAACTTGTAATAACGAATCGAGTCCATCGGAGTCATAATAGTATCTATATCTCCTTTCCAAGAAAAAACAGTCATTTTATACGGAGTATTAAATGCTTTTATAATCGAATCCTGCGATGCACCGTCTTGTTTCATCATTCGGTAACGTTCGCTTCTTTTCATCGCCGTATTCAACAAACCCTGAACTTCTTTGGCAGCAACATTATCATTAAAAACAAAAGGTGCATACTTATGTCCTTTCCAATGTTTAAAAAATTCCGGTTGCAAAACGCCGCCTAAATATTCTTCTACGGCTTCTTCAGCATATTTCTGATAACGCGAATCTATTGTAACATAAATCTTTAGCCCGTCGGAATATAAATTATACGAACTGCCGTCTTCCTTAAGATGTGTTTTACACCAAGCCGTCATTTGCTTCCTGATAAGCTCTCTAAAATGTTTTGCCAATCCTGTTGTATGATCAATTCTTCTAAAATGACTCATATTTATCGGAACCTGTGTTAGAGAATCATAAATCTCGTTTGTCAAATAATCATATTTGTTCATTTGTTTCAAAACGATATTTCTTCTTGCAACAGCCCGATCATAATGATTTCTAGGGTTATAATATGATGGTGCTTTCAACATTCCAACCAAAAGTGCAGCTTCATCCGCATTAAGATAAATCGGGTCTTTATCAAAATAAACATTGGAAGCGGCTTTAATTCCGAAAGCATTATTTCCAAAAAACACTGTGTTGAAATACATTGCCATAATTTCCTCTTTGCTGTAATTTCTCTCAAGTTTTACAGCAACAACCCACTCTTTAAACTTAATTAGAGCGATATTCAGTTTACTTTGTTTTTCGCGTGGAAAAAGATTTTTTGCCAACTGCTGGGTTATTGTACTTCCTCCTCCCTTTTTATTAAAAGTAAGGATTCCGAAAGCTACGCGTCCCAAAGAACGGAAATCAATTCCCGAATGTTCGTAAAAACGAGCATCTTCAGTAGCAATCAGAGCGTTAACTAACTCTGGAGACAATTCGGCAAAAGAAACATTAGTACGGTTCTCATAAAAATACTTTCCAATTATAACTCCGTCGCAAGAAATAATTTCGGAGGCAAGATTGGTTTTCGGATTTTCCAATTCTTCAAATGAAGGCATAAATCCTAATTTTCCATTCCAAATCAAAACAAAAACTAAAACAACAATCAAAACTAAAAACAAAAATATCCCCCAAAACCAAAGGATAAACCTTTTTAACCGGTTTTTATTTTCTTTTTCCTTTTTCTTCTGATTTTTATTTGCCATCGAAAACTATTTAGAAATAATAAAGCCCACTTTTTCTATGCCGAAAATATACTCATCCCTCATACCGTGAATGAGTTGTAACGAATAATTACCTTGCTCAGGAAATTTTATATTATTGCCCAACAGGAATTTCGCTTCCTTAGTTTCGCCTATTCCTTTACCCAGAAGTGTTCCTTCCGGAGTACTGAGTATCAATTGAACCGTATCACAAAACAAAGACGAATCGGGATTAAGGCGATGCATAAACAAAAATAAATTTCTGTATTTGTAATCATCATTATGTATAACATTCAGAAAAACAGAATAAATAGCGTCAGTATCATCAATACTAAACTGATAATCCAAAGTATCAAAATAACTCCAGCCTTCCTTCGGAATAGAATAATATTTATCAGTTACATACTTTTTATTGCACGCCGATAAACAGATTGCTATCAGAAAAATGAAGATATATATTTTGCTGTTTTTCATTATTTAAATTGAATTAATCATCGAAACGAGTTAAATCATCCGGAGTAACAATTCCCTCATCAATTTCAAGTCTTTGTTCTTTTTGGAACGCAAAATCTTCAAGATTAGCAGGTTTTTTTCCTTTTTTATTCATTCCGATTATTTCTTTTACCTGATCTATCGGAATAGCCATAATGGAATTATCTTTGGAATTGTCGTAAGAATACCACATGAATTTTCTGAAAACATCACTTTTTACATAAGACGCGTTACCGGCTTCGGTTTGTAAGACAATATTGTTATCAGGAAATTCTTTCAATGCATCGATATAAGTATCATATTCGAAGTTCAAGCAGCATTTTAGTTTACCGCACTGACCGGCAAGTTTTACAGGATTTAATGTAAGTTGTTGTACACGTGCGCTTGATGTGGTAACTGAACAAAATTTTGTTATCCAAGTTGCGCAGCACAGTTCTCTTCCGCAAGAGCCTACGCCGCCCAATCTGCTGGCTTCCTGTCTAATGCCTATTTGTTTCATTTCTATACGAATTTTAAACGTTTCGGCTAAAATCTTTATCAATTCGCGAAAGTCAACACGGTCTTCGGCAGTATAATAAAATGTTGCTTTAGTACCGTCTCCCTGATACTCAACATCATTTAACTTCATATCCAGATTTAAAGATTCAATGATCTCTTTTGTTTTCATCATTGTTTCTTTTTCGCGTTTCACGGCGGAAATCCATTTTTCCATATCATTATATCGAATCTTCCTGTAAATCTTTTTGATGTATTCGGAATCTTCGGTATAACCTTTTTTATATAACTGAAACTTGGCAACCATTCCGGTAGCTGCCACAATTCCTATATCATGACCGGGAGTTGCTTCCACTGCGATAATATCACCTACTTTTAATTTCAAATCGTCGGAAGTTCTGTAAAATCCTTTGCTGGTATTTTTAAACCGTACTTCGTAGATATCAAGTTTCTTTTCACTTTGAGCTTCGGGAGTATCCTCCAGCCAGTCGAAAACGCTCAATTTTGCACATGTATTTTTATAACAGTTACATGCTTCTTGTTGAGCCGCCGGTTCTTTTACAAAGCCTCTTGATAAAAAATCGTTTTCTATATTGTTGTTTTCCATGGTTTTATTGTTTAAAAGCTCTACATAATGAAACGGTCAAATTAAGCATTATCAGCGGAATAAAGCCGTTTCTTTTTATGTGACTTATTGCATTTTCTATATAATTATCAAATATTGCAATATTATCGCAACGAACAAATTTTGCAAATTTAGTAAAAGTTAGTTCATTTTCTCCGTTAACAGGTATTAAAAATTCGTTTGTTTCATTATAAAACAAAGCTTGTCGCAAATATGTCAGAGAATTCTTTAAGAACATAACACAAGATTCGCGACCGTTTTTGGAAATTTCTTCCGCAAAAGGAATTATTTCCATCATATTAGGACGCAAGCATATACGCATCCATTGGATAAATAAATCAAAAGACATAAGCGGATCTTCAGGAGAAAGAGCTGTTTTTATAGCCAAAGACGCATTTCCATCTGTGCTCTCGGAAATTTTATAAGCCTCATTTATATCTATTTCGTAATTATTTACCAAAATATTTCTAACATCTTCATTGGTATATTCAGGAATATTTACAACTTGTACTCTCGAAATAATAGTGTCGAGAATGGCATCTTTATTTTCAGTAATAATGAGAAACAAAGTATTTTCAGGCGGTTCTTCCAAAATTTTTAAAATCTTCGGAGCCGCCGCATGAAAGATAGTTTCCGCCATCCAAAGAACCATTATTTTGTAATTCGAATCATAAGAAGTGTAATTCAATGTTTTAATGATTCCATTACAATCGTTTGTATTTATAATTGCCTGTCCCGATTCGATTCTGATTTCATTTGTCCAATCATAAAAAGTTCCCAGACCATTCCAGGTTTCAACAAAACTTCGCCATTCATCCATAAAATCAACACTCATCGGTTCTTTCACTTTTTTCAGTTTTGAATTTCCGACAGGAAATATGAAATGAAGATCGGGATAAGCTAATTTTGAGATTTGTGTACATGAAGGGCATTTACCGCAAGCATCGCCGTTATTTCTATTTTTACAATTTAAGTAAGTTGCAAAAGCTAAAGCAAGCTGTAACTTAGCGGAACCTTCCGGCCCATTAAAAAGTAACGCATGACTGATTCTTTTATCATCAATCATGTGTATTAATTTGCGTTTTATATAATCGTTGCCTTGAACTTCGCTAAAAAGCATCTGAATATGACTTAATTTTAAAAATAGGCTCTATATTATTTTCGGGAGTAAAGGTAATAATTTTCTCTGAATTCGGCAGAAGATCAAAATAATTATCTGAAAATTCACCGTTTTCCGAAGAACTAATATAAATATTCTTAGATAAAACGCCACTTTTGACGTTTATGGTATATCCATTTTTTGTTTTTTGAATCGAAAGATTAATTTCGGATTCTGGCAATTTTAAGTTTTTAGGATAGGTAAGATATTGCACTTTTGTTAATTTGACATCCTGATTGTCACCTGTAAAACTCAACAGAACAAATAGTTCATCAGCTTTAGCCGTAAAATCTCTACGGATAGGATAATAACAAACTCTTGATGAAGTATTACTTGCGGCTGTAACATAATTAACAATATCTTTTCTTAAAACATTTCCGAAAAAATCTACAACTTCAATTACAAGTTGTCCGTTAATATCTTCGAGTAAATCGGAAACCAAATAAACAGCAAGCGTATCCGATTGCATTTCGCTTGCAAGAATGATTTCCTCAAATATATTTTTCGCAGTATAATACAATGCTTTTTTATTGCCGTAATAATCTATACTACTCCATGAAGCCACCGGCCAGCAATCGTTGATTTGCCAATATAAGGTTCCCATACAATGCGGCGTTCTGATTCTGTGAGTTTCCAAAGCATCACCTACACCGTATGCTTGCAACAACTGACTAACATAAAGATAATCTTCAAATTTTTCAGGTACACCGAAATACTTTTCCATATAATTGGTAATGATTTCAATTCCCCTTCCGTGTTTCTGATGATTTCTCATCACCTGAGAATTTATATTCCAATCTTCTTCGACGGTGAATTTTTTTACCGATGAAAAATCGGGATATGATTGGAATCCGAATTCCGACATAAACCTGCCTGTTTTTTCTTTCCATATTTCGAAAGGCAGTTCGCCCCACCAAACACCCCAGTAGTGTGAATCTCCTTCGGTACAGCATTCTTTATGCCCCCAACCCCACAAAGGAGAAGAAGAATGATAGGAAATTTTCGGATCGTATTGTTTAACCGCTTCTGCTAATATTTTATGAAAAAGTGTTTCATAAGCTAAGTAAATTTCCTCACGTTGGGCAGGAGTGTAATCGTTTTGCCAACCCCAATCTTCCCAGCCGTTTTTTACTTCATTATTTCCACACCACAAAGCAATACACGGATGATTTCTCAAACGAAGAATCTGTTCTTTTGCTTCGATTTCGACATTCTTCTGAAATTCTTCATCACCTGGATAAAGAGCGCAAGCAAAGATAAAATCTTGCCAAATTAAAATTCCGAGTTCGTCGCAGGAATCGTAAAACTCATCATCTTCATAAATACCGCCGCCCCAAATGCGCAACATGTTAAAATTCGAATTTTTACAATCTTCAATAAGTTTGTAATGACTTTCTTTACTTCTATTAACAGGAAAACTTTCAGACGGAATATAATTCGCACCTTTCATAAAAACGGGAATTCCATTAACATGAAACTCGAATTTCGAGCCTATTTCATCTTTGTCTGTAACAAGTTCAATTGTACGAATCCCTATTTTCTGCTCAGCAACATCATAATAATCTGAATCTCCAATCATTATTTTTATTTCGTACATATTTTGTTCTCCCAATCCGTTTGGCCACCAAAGTTTCGGATTTTCAATTTCAGCAAAAAATTCGATGACATTATTTCCTTCCAAAATATTTTTTTTGCTTGAAGTTATTTTTTTATCGTTAATAAAAATATTAACATCAACCCTTTCGGATAAATCCGATTGGAGCTCGGTTATTAATTTTAGGATAGCTTTATTATCTTCGACAGATTCCGTATAGACTTGGAAAGTGTTTATTTTGATGTTATTCCAAGCTTCAAAATAAACCGGTTTCCAAATTCCGCTTGTAATCAAAACCGGTCCCCAATCCCAACCCGATTGATATGGGGCTTTACGTGTAAAAGCTCTTTCGTCGGGAAGTTGATAATCTAATTGAGCCGCTTTTTTTCCGTCAATTTCCGCCGGTTGAAAAAATTCGATTAATAATTCATTATCCGTATCTTTAATATTTTCAGGAAAATCATATTTCCATTCTCTAAACATATTGAAAGCAGAAAACTCAGAATCTTCGCACTTTATCAATTCTCCGTTAATATAAACATTCGCGTAAGTATCAAGTCCTTCAAAAACAAGTTTAACATTATCGGCAATTGGAATATCTTTTTTATCAAACGATTTTTTATAAATCCAATTTCTTTCCGAAACCCATTGAACTTCTTTTTCATTATCACGATAAAACGGATCTTCAATAATATTGTGTTTCATCAAATCAAGATGAATACAACCGGGCACATTAGCAGTAAAATTTTTGTCATCATAAACAAATTCCCAAGCTTCATTAAAAAATATTATTTCCTTAGCGGGTTTTTTATTATCACATGAGAAAAAAACTATCCCAAACAATACAAATAAAGCAGTAAACAGAATAGAGTTACTAATATATCTTCCGGAAATTGGCATGTTCATATTTATTTGTTTTTCAAAGATTCAAAAGTTTCGGATACCGAACTTCGGTTTCACAGTTATTATTTCAAATAATATGAGTTTTCATGAAAACAGTTAATTGTCGAGCCGGTTAACTATTCATAAAGTATTTTATCGTTTGAAATTATTTTCAATCGGATTATCAGGCTCTTTCGAATTGACTTAAAAACCTTGTGTCATTATCAAAATACAATCTTATATCATTAACTTGATATTTCAACATTGTAATACGTTCGATTCCCATTCCGAAAGCATAACCTGAGTATTCGTTAGGATTTATATTACAATTTTCCAAAACGTTGGGATCTACCATTCCGCAACCAAGTATTTCCACCCAACCTGTATGTTTACAGATATTACAACCTTTACCGCCGCAAATGTTGCAAGAAATATCCATCTCAGCCGAGGGTTCGGTAAACGGGAAATAAGAAGGTCTCAATCTTATTTTAGTTTCCTTCCCGAACAATTCTTCGGCAAAATACATCAAAATTTGTTTAAGATCTTTGAAAGAAACATTTTTGTCGATATAAAGTCCTTCAACTTGATGAAAGATACAATGGGCACGTGCGGAAATAGCTTCATTACGGAAAACTCTTCCTGGAAAAAGTGTTCGTACCGGCATTTTGTTTGTTTCCATATATCTGATTTGGACAGAAGAAGTATGAGTACGCAAAGCAATATCCTTATCAATGAAGAAAGTATCTTGCATATCCCGGGCAGGATGTTCCGGCGGAAAGTTCAATGCCGTAAACAAATGCCAATCGTCTTCGATTTCCGGACCTTCAGCGATCGAAAAACCTATTTTGGAAAAGATATCTATAATTTCATTGCGAACAATAGACAACGGATGCCTTGAACCATTACCCATAAGTTCAATATTCCTTGTCATATCATTAATTGAACTTTCTTTTTGAAAAGAAGCCTTTTTTATTTCTTCTTCAAAAAACTTAAGTCTTTCCTGCGCAAGATATTTCAACTCATTCAAACGTTGCCCTAATTCTTTTTTTTCTTCGGGGCTAACATTTCTGAAGTCGTTAAACAGCATTTGTATTTCACCCTTTTTACTAAGATATCTTTGTTTAAAGTATTCGGTAAGATCTGAAATATCCTTACCGGTACTTAAAATATAATCTTCAATTTCCGATTGAAGTTTTTCGATTTTATCTCTCATATATTATTATTTCTTTATAATCTCAATCCTCATTTTCACGTCTTCCTGCGGACGGTCGAAAGAAAGAGTTTTTACAGCAGCTATTTTATCAATAACGTCAAGGCCTTCAATAACTTCTCCGAAAACAGTGTAATTATTGTCAAGATGCGGAGTTCCACCGACAGTAGTATAAGCTTCGATTTGCTCAGGAGTTAATTTCCAACTGTCATCTTTCTCAAGTATAGCATCAAGTTTAGGTTCAATCTGTCTAATAACATTCATATATGCATTCTGATCCTGAGCTTGTTGAGCTGCGGCAAGCTGCTCGGCATACTTAGCATTTGCAGGATCCTGAAGAAATTTATTATAAACATCTTGCATTTTACCTTGTCTCTTGCCTTCCTGCATTTGATTAACTTTACTTTTATCGTAAAGAACACCTTGCACAATATAGAATTGTGAGCCTGAGGAGCGTTTCTCAGGATTTACCTGATCGCCTTGACGGGCAGCGGAAAGAGCACCTTTTTTATGATAATATTGAGGTAAGATTTCGGCTTCGAGTGTATATCCCGGACCGCCGGAACCTAAAGACTTTGCAGGACCTGCATTTCTTGAGTCGGGATCACCGCCTTGAATCATAAAATCCTTTATAACTCTATGGAAAAGAAGGTCATTATAAAATCCTTCTTCCGCTAATTTCAAAAAGTTAGCTTTATGGATAGGAGTTTCGTCATATAATATCACAACTATATCGCCATAATCCGTATGAATAATAACATCGCCTTGTTGCTTGGTCTGACCTTTTGCCGCAATTATAATAAATACAGCAATAGCCATCAAAAAAAGTTTTTTCATATTTTGTTTGTTTTATTTTGGGATTGATGGAAAATACTAAATTAAGTCTTAATTTTTCTTATTAAGATTATTTCCATCGTATTGGTTTCATTATTTCTTTATAACCTCCATTGTCATTTTTACATCCTTCTTTGGACGGTCACCCTGTTGTGTTTCCACAGCAGCTATTTTATCAATAACATCGAGTCCTTCAATAACTTCACCGAACACAGTATAATTATTATCAAGATGAGGAGTTCCACCGATTGTAGTATAGGTATTAATCTGTTCGGGAGTTAATTTCCAGCTGCCGTCTTCCTCAAGCATAGCATCAAGTTTGGGTTCAATTTCAACAATTACATTCATGTATGCATCCTGATCCTGATTCATTTGGGCGGCTTGAAGTAGTTCAAGGTAATGAGTATTTTCAGGGGCTTGTATAAAATTGACGAAAACTTCCTGCATTTTCGAATTTTTTCTGCTTTCTTCTATTTGTTCGATTTGGTCATTACTGAAAACGTTTCCTTGCACAATATAGAATTGCGAACCGGATGAGCGTTTCTCGGGATTCATTTGATCTCCCTGACGAGCAGCGGAAAGAGCGCCTTTTTTATGATAATATTGAGGACGAAATTCAGCTTCAAGAGTATAACCAGGACCGCCGGAACCCAATTGTTTCGATGGATCCGCATTTTTTGATTCAGGATCACCGCCCTGAATCATAAATGTATTGATAACTCTATGAAACAAAAGATCATTATAAAATCCTTCTTCCGCTAATTTTAAAAAATTCGCTTTATGTATCGGGGTTTCATCATACAATTTTACCACCATGTCTCCGTATTCGGTATGTATTATTACATCACCTTGTGTTTTGTTTTGTTTTTTTGTTTGGCAAGATGTTGCCATTACACTAAATATTGTAATCATTACTAAAAATAAATTTTTCATATCTTGTTTTTTATAGACTAAATTTTAATATTATATCGCAAAGTAAACAAACGAATAAATATACATAATAATTATTTTGTTTATGTTTGATTTTTTGATATTAAAAATACTTTTGACAAGTCCTATTTTCATAGGAATATACCACAACTAAGTTAACTTGCAAAGATAGGAATTTTATACTAATTTTTAGTTAAAAAATTATGGGTCACCACAAAAAATGTTAAAAGCCTATTTGAAATGTTAAAATATTCTACCTTTGTATCTCAAATGAAAAATTTAACGATAAAACTCTGGGCGATAGTACTTGTGGTTTCAATCATATTAACGATTGGAGTGCAATGTTATTGGATAATTACAACATTCAAAATAGAGACAAAAGAATTTCGTAGAGAGGTTTTCGTATCAATGTTTGATGTTGTGTGGAATTTGGACAGAACCGAAACCTCGAATTTTCTCTTAGAATATCAAAAAACAGAAAATAATCAATCCGATGATTTCAATTCATTTGCAAATAAATGTACCGTTGAAGATGATGATATTGACAAATTAGGATTCTTTATCAAGAAATCCATTTTAATCGACGATTATCTTGAAAATTTATACAAACAAACACAGAACAGATTAATTGAAGAAAGAATAGATTCTAATACTTTAGATTCTTTGATAGTTATTTCTTTTAATCTGAGAAACCTTCCTGGCGATTATCAATACGCTGTCTATCATCCGCTTAGAGATACTTTGTTTTTCACAAAGAATGTTATTGACAAGGAAGACTTCATAAAAAACGCACAAAGGGTCGAGTTGTTTTCATCGGATACGAGAAAAAATCCTGCTTATCTTTTAGTCTATTTCCCAAATCAAATCAGGAATATCGTTGACCAAATATTACCTATGGCATTATTCAGTTTATGTTTGCTGATAATAACTTCCGTTGCGTTTATTGCGGTTTTCAGACTTCTTTATAAACAAAGAAAGTTAGCTGAAATTGAGAATGATTTCATCAATAACATGACTCATGAGTTTAAAACCCCGATATCGACTGTTGCATTGGCCGGAGAAGCTTTGAGCGATCCTGTAATTCAGAAACATCCTGTTCTAATGAATCAATATATTAATATTATTCGTGAAGAAAATAATCGATTGGGATTGATGGCTGAGAAAATCCTCACAACCGCAACAATGGATAAAGGAAAACTGAAACTTAAGAAAGAGTATATTAATGCCAATGAGATTATTTCCGATGTTGCACAAAAGTTTGAAATGCAAATAGAAATCAAAGACGGAATTATTTCTCTTGATTTAACTTCGCAACCTACAACTATTTATGCGGATAAGATGCATTTCACAAATCTGATCTCAAATCTTCTTGACAATGCAAACAAATATTCTCCCAAGAAACCGGAGATAAAAATTATAACCAAAGTTACAAATAATCTTTTGACAATAGCCGTTAAAGATAACGGAATAGGTATTTCAAAACCTGATCAAAAGAAGATTTTTGAAAAATTGTACAGAGTTCCTTCGGGTAACGTTCATAATTTCAAAGGTTTCGGACTTGGTTTGAGTTACGTTCAATCTATCGTAACCGCCCATAACGGAACTGTAAGTGTTGAAAGTGAGTTGGGTAAAGGCTCAACATTTTTTGTCTATTTACCGATAAAATAAACCCCAAAAATTATACTACTATGGAAATTGAACCATTAAAAATCTTATTAGCAGAAGACGATCCCAATTTAGGAAGTATTCTTCAATCTTACATGGAAGCAAAAGGCTATCCTGCAAAACTATACGTTAATGGTGAGGAAGCATTGAACGCATACAAAAACGAACATTTCGATTTTTTGGTTTTGGATGTGATGATGCCGGTAAAAGACGGTTTCACCTTGGCAAAAGAAATTAGAGCTACCGACTCTAAAATTCCTATTCTATTCCTTACTGCGAAAGCAATGGAAGAAGATAAACGCTTAGGTTACGAAATAGGTGCTGATGATTATCTCACAAAACCTTTTAGCATGGACGAATTGCTTATGAAAATCGAAGCAATATCCCGTCGTTGTAATCCTTACGGAGCCACAAGCAGTAATATTTTCAAAATCGGAAAATACACTTTCGATTATACAAAACAAACTTTGGAATTTGAAGGTAATGTCCAAAAATTAACTTCCCGCGAATCAGATCTTTTAAAACTCTTATGTATCAGTAAAAATGATATTTTGGACAGAAGTTTCGCTCTGAAGAAAATTTGGCTTGACGACAGTTATTTTAATGCCCGTAGCATGGATGTTTATGTAGCTAAACTTAGAAAGTATCTCAGCGGCGATCCTAACATTTCTATCATGAATGTTCACGGTATAGGATTTAAACTTGTTGATGCAACCGAATAATAATTTAAAATATTGAAGATGTTTGACAAGTCTGTTTATATCCGCCGAAGAAACAATTTGCAACAAAAAGTTTCTTCGGGAATAATTTTGATTCTCGGTAACAACGAAGTTGCTTTCAATTATCCAAGTAATACTTATAAATGGCGTCAAGACAGTAATTTTTCCTATTTTTTCGGAATAAACTTGCAAGGTCTCGCCGGAATTATTGATATCGACTCTAATGAACATATTATCTTCGGTAACGAACTTACTTTGGATGATATCATTTGGATGGGTCCGCAACCGACTTTAAAGGATAATGCCTCAAAAGTCGGAGTTACAAAAACTAAAGAATATACCGAGTTAAAACCGTATCTTGATAAAGTTATCAAGCAAGGAAGGAAAATAAATTTCCTTCCTGCTTATAGAGGAGAGCATTTCATTGAGCTCGAAAACCTACTCGGAATAAATCATACGGTTATTAACAAATATGTTTCTCTTGAACTTATTAAAGCCGTTATCTCCTTGAGGGAAATTAAGGAAGATATTGAAATTGTAGAAATTGAAAGAGCAGTGAATGTTGCTTATGAAATGCACGTTACCGCAATGAAGATGGCAAAGCCCGGTATTTACGAGCATGAAATTGCCGGAACTATTGAAGGAATTGCCTTAAAATACGGCGGAAGTGTTTCTTTTCCTGTAATTCTTTCCATTAACGGACAAATTCTTCATAATCATGAACATCATAATTTGCTGAAAGAAGGCAGAATGCTTGTTGTTGATGCCGGAGCCGAAACAGATACTTTGTACGATAGTGATATTACACGCTCTACGCCTGTTGGCGGAAAATTCAACAACAGACAAAAAGCTATCTATGAAGCTGTCCTCGCCGCAAACATGAAAGGAATTGAAAATATTAAACCGGGACATTCAAACGTTGAAAATCATATTGCCGCCGTCAGTATTTTGTTGGAACATCTCAAAGGCTTGAGTATGATTAAAGGTAATGTTCAGGATGCTGTAATGGCAGGTGCAGGCGGATTTTTCATGCCGCACGGACTGGGCCATCAATTGGGAATGGATGTTCACGACATGGAAGGCTTCGGAGAAGATTTGGTTGGTTATGATGAAAAACACAAACGTAGTTCTATTACTGGTATCAGGTCTTTACGTATGGGCAAAGAATTGAAGCCAGGACATGTTTTTACTGTTGAACCGGGTTGTTACTTTATTCCTGCCCTATTCGATAAATGGAAAGGCGAAGGTTTATGCAAAGAGTTCATCAATTACGATGAAGTTGAAAAATACCTTGATTTCGGTGGAATAAGAATCGAAGATAATGTTCTTGTAACTCCCGACGGACATAAAGTTTTAGGCAAACCTATACCTAAGACTGTGGAAGAGGTTGAAGCGATTGCTAAACAATAATCGAAGAGTTTTAATTAACCCTTTATTTTAAATTTATTTTGAAGGGTAAAGACGTAAGAATTTTACATCTTTACCCTTGTTTTTTTATTGTTTTATAATCTTATCGGTTATAACGCCCTTATCTGTTGTAACATGTAAAATATACATTCCCGACGGAAGGTTTTCGATATTTATCTTCGAAACATTTGTTTGCATTATCTTTTTTCCTGTAAGATTAAAAATAGAAACAGATTCAATTTCACAATCGTTAGTAGAAATGTTTATTTCATTTGTTGCTGGATTCGGATAAAAGGAAATATCTTTTTTAGATGTAATTACATCATCAATACCGAACGGATTAGAAGCTTTGGTGTAAGATATTTCTATTTTATGGCAATATCTTGATAATTCGCTTTTCCCATTATTATAATATAAATATATCTCGCCATTAGCAATATCCCACTGTTGGTCAATCCATCGCCAAAAATCGCCAAAAATAGGATTATTATTTTCATCATAAGAAAAATTAGTTTTGTCTCCGTCTATCCAATTATTATTTCCCCAATCTTGATATAAACTGGATATTAAATTATTGTTTTGATATGTATGAACATATCTATGAATATTAACCCATTCATTATCCCACGCTTGAGTTAATTCATTAATCATATTATTATTTTGATCATAAGTATATGAATATAACATGTCTTTAATCCATCCGTTATTCCACCATACTTCATAAAGTTCGGTCAACATATTTTTGTTATTATCATAAGTAAGTAACGTCCGCTCATAATTTTCCCATTCATCTCCGTTCCATTCTTGAAATATAACTAAAACTATATTGTTATTTTGATCATATTCAGCAAAAGCATATTCCCAATTTTCCCATTCACTACCATCCCATTCCTGGTATAAAGATGATAAAATATTATTTTTATTATCGTAAGTATAAGAATACATTTCTCCGTTAATCCAAACGCCTTCATCCCAATATTGAGACTTTTCCGTTAATAAATTGTTGGAATTATCATACGTATTAACAATTTGCTCAATGTTTTCCCAACTATTACCTGTCCATTCTTGATAAGTCTCCGACAATAAATTATTATTATTATCATAAGTAATAACTAAATAAGAATCATTAACCCATTGATTATTGCTCCATTCTTGATCTAAAGCAGTTAATATATCATTGTTATGATTATAAGTATATGTAATAAAAGTAGAATTATACAATACGTTATCATAATAATACTGCATCAACTCCGTCAAAATGTTATTCTTACTATCATAAGTAAAAGAAAACATTTGTTGTGTTACCCATTCATCGTTTTCCTGATTTTGTATGGTGCGAACAGATAAATATCCGTTATCATTATAAGTATAAACCTCCCTTGAGTTAATATATTCAAAATATCCATAATCAAAATAATAGATCCAAATAGTATCCGGTTCCCACCAGTCTTCGGAAATAACCATTTTATTTGCACCGGATTTAACAATTAATAAGTTTGAATGGCTTAATGTTTTGTCATTAACCTTTTCCGAAAGTGATTTTTTCTTCTGAAAGGTTTCAAATGGTTTCATTGGTGTAAATGTTTGGGCCTCTGCATTGAACCCAATAATAATTAACAATACCATTAAAAGTGTCAAAGAATTTTTCATAGTTTAAGTATTTAAATTTTATATTTGCAAAGATAGTGTTTATATTCATTCGAATAATTGTTATAAAAAAAAATTGAAAATTAAAACTCACTGATTTTTTGAATATTTAATAAAATATAAAATCCTTTTCGGACAAAGAATTCGACGCATCAAAAATTCTTTTACTGTTATATTACGAATAATTTTTTTTACTATCTTTGCGCCCTTTCGTAATTTGCTTTTTTTATAAAAATAAATTTACGATTTTGAGCGGAATTATAATAATTCAACTCTTTTTCAATTTCTTAATATATTAATTATATAATAAATAAAGAATGAATGTTAGCATTCATGAAGTATTAACTTCGAAAGATCTGAAGAAATTCATTTGGTTTGGTATTAATTTATATATAAATGATAAGTACGCGATTCCAAAATTGTTTATCGACGACAAAACAAACTTATCAAAAAAGAAAAATCCTGCTTTTGAGTTTTGTGATACAAAAATTTTTCTTGCCTACAAAGATGGAAAAATTGTCGGTAGAATAATGGGCATTATTAATCCTGTGGCAAATGAAATCTGGCAAAGTAAATATGCCCGTTTCGGATGGATTGAATTTATTAATGATTATGACGTTTCTAAAGCTTTATTGGATGCCGTAACCAAATGGGCAAAATCTAAAGGGATGGAATACCTGCAAGGCCCTATGGGATTTACTGATTTTGATCCGGAAGGAATGTTGGTTGAAGGTTTTGATAAACCCGGAACTCTTGTAGGTTTATACAACTTTCCGTATTATCCAGAACATCTTGAAAAATATGGCTTTATCAAGGAAATTGATTGGAAAGAATACTATATAACCATTCCTGAAGCTGTTCCCGGAAAATTTCTGCAGGCTGCCAATATTGCAAGAGAAAGGTATAAACTTTCTTATGCCAAACCGAAAGATTTGAAAGATTTATCTCAAAGATACGGTTATAAGTTGTTTGATTTGATTAATGTTTGTTACAAAGATTTATATCAATATTCTGAACTGAACAAAAAGCAAATAAACTTCTATATAAAATTGTATCTGAGCTTTCTGCGTTTAGATACAATTTGCTTAATTGTTGATGAAAATGATCAGTTAATATCTTTCGGCATCACAATTCCAAATCTAACTAAAGCTTTACAAAAAGCAAAAGGCAGACTTTTTCCTTTTGGTTGGTTTTATCTTTTACATGCATTGCGTAAAAATGATGTCATTGACTTTTGTCTAATTGCCGTACATCCCGATTATCAAAACAAAGGTGTAAGTGCCATGCTGTTTGCGGATTTAATTCCCAAATATAATAAAAACGGATTCAGACATGCCGAAAGTAATCCGGAACTTGAAACCAATATTAAAGTATCTTCACAATGGAAAAGTTTTGAGCATTATTCACACAAAAGAAGACGTGTGTTTATAAAGAAATTATCTTCTGACTAAAAATATTATTTTAAGCAGAATAATAATTCGGAAATTACAAATTCCAGGTTTTGACAGTTTCAGATTAAAATACTTATAATTTATATTTTTTAATATCTCAGGTTTTTACACACTGATTCATTTTATTCTTTTTATTTCAATCTCGTTTTTGTACTTAATTACTCATCACTATATTCCATAACATATAATTTTCCTAAAATCTTCGTATATTTGCGCGGTAAAAATTATATTCATTTTGTGAGTAAGTTCGGAAGCAAATTATCAAGTTTTTTTCTCATGTTATTCGGCTGGGATACCGAAAATCTACACGGTTTTGATTCTGTAGAAAAAGCTGTACTGATAATGGTTCCGCATACAAGCATCTGGGATTTTGTAGTAGGAAAGATGGTTGTTTGTAAATACAATCGAAAATGTGTGTTCTTCATAAAAAAAGAAGCTTTCTCATGGCCAATAATAGGAAAGATTTTAAAGAAATTAGGAGGAATTCCTATCAATCGGGGACATGTAAATACCCATGTTGATGATGCTGTTGAAGCTTTAAACAATAATACCCAACTTTGGGTTATCATAACTCCCGAAGGTACCAGAAAAAAAGTATCGAGATGGAAAAGCGGATTTCACAGAATAGCTCTGAAAGCTGATGTCCCTATCTTAATTTCTTATATCGACTATAAGAAACGTAAAGCTACAGTTGTTGAAAAAATTTATCCGACGCAAGATTTTAACACCGATATGAAAAAGATTCTACCCTATTACGACGGTGTACGGGGATTACACATAAAAGAACGAGTATAAAAAAGAAAAAAAATCGGAACAAAAAACTTAAAAATTAATTATCCAGTTTTTTCAGAATATCAGGAAGATTTCTTAATGCGGCCAACTCTCTCCATTTTTTGTGTGCATCAATAGCAGGAACGCCAAAAACAACTTGTCCGGGCGCAACCGACTTATCCACCGCCGATGTAGCCAATATAACGGCTCCTTTACCAATTACAAGATCTTTGTTTATTGCGGATTTAGACCAAACAATAACATCATCTTCAATAATTGCTACTCCGGCAATTGAACAATGGCAACCTATAAGACAGTTTTTTCCGATTACGGTATCATGACCGACTTGCACATGATTATCAAATTTTGTACCTTGACCTATTCTCGTATCACCGGTAACACCTTTGTCTATTGTACACAAAGCGCCTATTTCAACATCATCTTCGATAATAACATTTCCGCAAGTCTCAAATTTTCTGTATTTACCGTTTTTCTTTTGAAAATAAAACGCATCACCTCCTATAATAGAACCCGACTGAATGATAACATTATTACCTATAACAACATCATCATATATGGATACATTAGAATGAATGATGCAGCCCTCGCCTATTACAACATTATTTCCGACAAAACAATTCGGCTGAATTACAGAACCTTTACCAATTTTAGCGGTATCACTAACATTTGTATCGGAAGAAACAAAAGGTTTAAAATGCTTAATCAATCGAACAAAAGCAGCAAAAGGATCATCGGAAATTAATAAAAGTTTTCCTTCAGGAACCTCAACATCTTCAGTATTAATTAAAATTATATCCGCTTTTGAATTTAATATTTTGCTATAATATTTCGGATGGTCAACAAAAGAGATATCGCCTTTTTCAACCATATGCACCTCGTTCAATCCTAATATTTCAACATTAAGATTTCCCTTTGGTTTTGCGCCGGTAATTTCCAAAATTGTTTCAAGAGTAATATTGGTAGTAAATTTCATGCTCTAATGTATTTGTGAAAAAATCAACAAATTATTTAAACTGTAAACAAATTTAGAAAACTTAATTTATTCTTTAACTCTCTCGGAATATTCTCCGGTACGAGTATCAACTTTTATTTTTTCTCCGGTATTAATGAAAAGCGGAATTTTTACAATTGCGCCGGTTTCAAGAGTTGCATCTTTCATAGTATTAGTTGCGGTATTGCCTCTTTCGCCCGGTTCTGTGTAAGTAATTCTAAGTTCAACAAAAGGAGGAAGGTCGCAAGTTAAAGGAGTTTCAGTATCAGCATGAAAAACTATCTCAACCGTTTGTCCTTCCAATAAGAATTGCGGTGTAGGTATCATATCCTCCTCAATAACAGTATCTTCCCATGTCTCTTGGTTTATAAAATGATATCCGAGATCATCTTTATATGAATATTGGTATTGACGTCTCTCAACTCTTGCAATATCTATTTTAACACCAGCTGTAAAAGTATTCGGAATAACTCTTCCTGTTTTTAAGTTTTTTAATTTTGTTCTTACGAAAGCCGGACCTTTTCCCGGTTTTACATGCTGAAATTCAACAATAGTATACAAATCTCCATTAAATTCAATACATAAACCGTTTCTAAAATCTGCTGTTGTAGCCATATACAGTTTTTTAAAATTCGAGCGCAAAGATAATATATTAATTGAAAATTACCAATTGCGGCGGACATTTTTTGAAAAAGGAAATGAAATTACTAAGACTAAAAGCATGAAATTACAAAAAGTACAAAGATGAAAAGAAAAGAAAGGCAAATAAGGAAACTTGCGGATTATGTAATTTTTATAAATTTGTTGGATTTAAATAATTATCATCTGCAAATTATCCAACATCAATTAATTTTATTACTTTTGCAATTCAAATAAATGTTACTCTTATGAAAATTAATGAATAAACTATAGTTGAGATAAAAGATCCCCCCAAAGGGATTTGAAATAAAGATATGAATCTTTTTTCAATTCTTAATTTATTAATTCATAATTTTCACAAAATGAGCTTACTAACAATAAATAACTTATCATACTGTCATCCCAATAAAGACATTCTTTTTAAAAATATTAATCTTTCTGTTGCACAAGGAGAGAAAATTTCTTTAATCGGTAATAACGGAATAGGAAAATCGACTTTACTTAAAATAATTGCCGGAAACTTAATGCCAAACAGCGGAAACATTGTTTCAACGGGTAAAATTTATTATTTGCCACAACATTTCAGTCAATACAATGATCATGATATTTCTTTCGCTTTAAATGTACAACATATTTTAAATGCCCTCAAAAGCATTCTGCTCGGTAGTACCGACCTCGATTTATATCATATTGTCGAAGATAATTGGGATATTGAAGAAAAAATTGAAAAGGCTCTTGATTATTGGGGCTTAACAAATTTAGATATTAATAGGAAAATGGGAAGTTTAAGCGGTGGCGAAAAGACCAAAGTTTTTCTCGCCGGAATTAATATCCATAAACCTGATATTATTTTGATGGATGAACCCACAAATCATCTTGATAAAGAAAGTAGAAAAATGCTTTATGATTTTATCAAATCGAGTAAAGCAAGCATGATTATTGTAAGCCATGACCGCAATCTACTGAACCTAATTGATACGACATTGGAGTTCACCCCCGATGGAATTATTTCTTACGGCGGAAATTATGAGTTTTACAAAACCGTCAAAGCACAAAATACGGCAATTTTACAAAAGCAGGTTGAAGAAAAAGAAAAGGAATTACGCAAAGCTAAGAAAATTGCACGTGAAACTTTGGAACGTCAACAAAAACGTAGCGCTACGGCAAAGAAAAGTAATGCAAATAAAGGAATTCCGAGAATTGTTTTAAATAACCTGCAATCTGAGGCAGAGAAAAGTACGGGTAAATTAAAAGATTCTCATAACGAAAAAATTAATAACCTTTCTAATGATATAAAAGAACTTCAAAAGAAATCTTCATCATTAGCATCAAAAAATATAAAATTAAATGTAGAAGACGCCCAATTGCACAAAGGAAAATTACTTATAAATGCTATAAATATTAATTTTTCTTACGATAAAAGAATGTTATGGAAAGACCGACTCAATTTTCAGATATACAGTGGTGATAGAATAAATATAAGCGGTGATAACGGTTCCGGAAAATCGACTCTGATAAAACTCATTTTCGGCGAACTTCAGCCTACGGAAGGAAATATTCAAAGAAATTATTTCAGTAAAATTTATATAGATCAAGAATATTCGATAATTGATAATGAACTAACTGTTTATGAACAGGCGGAGAAATACAATTCTCAGAATTATTCCGAACCTGAAATAAAATCAATTTTAACTCATTTTCTTTTTACTCAAAATTTCTGGGACAAAAAATGCAAAACATTAAGCGGCGGCGAAAAGATGAAGCTGCTGTTTTGCTGTATGGAGATAAATAATTCCTTTCCGGATATGATTGCGCTCGACGAGCCAACCAATAATTTAGATATCAATAGTTTGGAAATCATTACTTCAACATTAAAATCTTACAGCGGTACAATTCTTATAATTTCTCACGATGAATATTTTTTAGATGAAGTAGGTATTAATAAGGAAATTATTATTTGTTAGATATCCGTTTTTTACTACACTTAATTCTTAACTCCTAATTTTTAATTATTATATATCTTTGTAATTAAATTTTAATTTTTTCAAACCATGAGAAAAATAACTTTCTTATTCACTTTATTAGCTTTAATAATCACAAGTTGCACTGATAATAAACATTTTATCACTGATAATGAATATCGCAAAACAGTTCAAGATGATTTTTTGAAACGTAAAGAACTTGCGTCAAATCGCTCTGAAGAATTATTTTCTATAATGAAAACTGCTGACCTGCAAGAAAGTGAAGCGCTCGAATTTCTTTATGCATATATGCCTTTTAGCGATCTGGCGGATTATAATGGGGAATTCTTTCTAAATCAGGTGAAATATGCTTTTAAGGCTAAAGATTTTTTTCATTGGGGAGAAAGTATTCCGGAAGATGTTTTCAGACATTTTGTACTGGTTTACAGAGTAAACAATGAAAATCTTGATACGGCAAGAATGGTAATTTTCGATGAATTGAAAAACAGAATTAAAGACATGTCGATGTATGATGCAGCCCTTGAAGTTAACCACTGGTGTCACGAGAAAGTTACTTACAGACCTTCCGACAGCAGAACCTCGGGGCCTTTGGCAACAATTAAGACTGCTTTCGGAAGATGCGGCGAAGAATCTACATTTACCGTTACCGCATTGCGCGCTGTAGGTATTCCTGCCCGTCAATGCTACACTCCTCGTTGGGCACACACAGATGACAATCATGCCTGGGTGGAAGTTTGGGTTGACGGAGAATGGTATTTTCTCGGAGCTTGCGAACCTGATGCGGAACTGAATATGGGTTGGTTTGCATTGCCCGCCACAAGAACTATGATGGTTCATTCGAATGCTTTCGGAAAATATACCGGCAATGATGAGGTAACTCATAAAACCAATCTTTTTTCGCGTATCAATATGCATGATAATTATACTGATACTAAAAACATCAAGGTTAAAGTTATTGATGAAAACGGTAATCCTGTTGAAAATGCAAAAGTTAAATTCAAACTTTATAATTATGCGGAATATTATCCGATTGCTACAATTAACACTAACCCGCAAGGAGAAGCTTCTCTTACAACCGGTTATGGCGATTTGCTAATCTGGGCAAATAAAGATGACAAATACAATTACCAAAAATTTGATGTAAGGGAAAATGATAATATAGTAATCGCACTAACAAGAAGTGAAGGCGGCGAATACTCCGAATATCTCGAAATGGTACCACCGGCAGGATTGAAGAAGAAACATATTGTCAGCGAAGAAAAAACCATTCTGAACAACAAACGTTTACAATATGAGGATTCTATTCGTAATGCTTATCTGGCAACATTTCCGACAAAAGAACAAGTTAACATTCAAAACGAAAATCTTACTCAGGAACAAATATGGCATTTCATTGAGAAAAGTGAAGGTAATTACGCAGAAATAGAAAAATTCATCAGAAATAATTCAAATAAAATTGACGGATTATACTTATATGAATTTATTAATGCTTTGTCTGATAAAGATTTGAGAGATGCTGAAGCAAATACGATTCAACAACATATTACCTACTATAATAAAAATAAATACAATTCGGATGTTTATTTAAAAGGTATCCTGCCGGCAAGAATTTCCAATGAAATGATTCGTCCGTGGAGAAATTACTTGGCAAATGAGTTTCAAAATATTTTTAAAGGAGAAGAAATTACTTCCGAAGCAATTATCAATTGGATAAAAGAAAACATTACTATCGACAATGAAGGTAATTATTTTAATTGTCCTATTTCCCCGCGCGGAGTTTTTGAGTTGAGATATTCAGATAAACACTCGCGTAATATTTTCTTTATTGCCGTTTGCAGATCTTTAGATATTCCTGCTTACATTGATACGGCAACAAATCAATTATATGTTTTTGAGAACGGAATCTGGAATATTATTTCTTTTGAAGAAGAAAGAACTCCGAAACCTAATGGCAAATTAATTTTAGTTTATGGAAACAACGAACATATAAAACCCGAATATTGGATACATTATACTATTGCAAAATTTGAAAACGGCGACTTTGTAACTTCAGATTATGAAAACGACGAGCGTATAACACATTCACCGGTTGTTTTAGATTTAGAAAGCGGATATTATATACTTTCAACAGGAAATCGATACAGTGACGGAACGGTTCTTTCCAAACTGGAATTTTTCAATATCCCAGCTAACAAAACTATAGTTAAAGATGTAGAGCTTCGTAAACTTATTCCGCGTTCGGAATTTTACGGAACGATTGATATGAATTATGTTTTGAACTTACCGGATAGCGACATAACGGTTAAGGAATTGATTGGTAATAAAAATGCCGTTGTTTGTTTTATAGATCCTAATCGCGAACCTACAAAGCACTTGTTTAAAGATATTATTGCATACAAAAATCCGTTTGAACAATGGAACGGTACGATGCTTTTTGTAATACCAACAGAAAAGCGTACCGCCGATTTCAAACCTTCAAACTGGAATCTTCCCAAACAATCTATTTTTATATACGACGAAAATTCGAACTGGATGAATAATATTCTAACAACAACCGAACAAGAGTTCAGGGATAATTATCCGCTGGTTTACATAATCACTCCCGAAGGAAAGTTGATTTTCAAAACAGAAGGTTACCGAATCGGCACGGGAGAGTTGATTTACAAGAGTTTGTAAATATTAATCTGTTAATTTCGGAAACTTGTCATTCCATCCACTGAAATGAAGAAAATACATATACTATTATTCATATTTATTTGCCGACTTTCTCTTGCGCAAGAGATCAATCTGCAAACCGGCGATTTTCTGTTCCAAGTAGGGAAAGGCAGCGATTTCGAAAAAGCAATTGTTTCATCCACGCAAAGACTGGAAAATTTAAATTTCTCCCACGTTGGAGTTGTATATATAGAAGATGATATTTTTGTTCTTGAAGCCGAACCTGACAAAGGTGTTGTAAAAAGCACTTTGAAAGAATTTATTGAGAATGGAGATATAACAGTAGTGGGAAGATTAAAAGAAGAATATCAATACACCATTCCGGACGCCATTAATAGAATCTTGAAACATATAGGGGGGCCGTATAATTTCACTTTTCAGGTCTTGGGAGAAGGACTTTATTGCAGCGAACTGATTCAGAAAAACTTTATTCTTAATAATGGCGAACATTTATTTGAACCGATATCTATGTCGTTCAGAAATAATGACACAGGCGAGATTCATGATTTCTGGATTCAATATTATGATAAATACGGCGTTTCCATTCCCGAAGGCGAAGACGGAAGTAATCCGAATATGATTGCGACTTCACAACATATTTATATAATCGGAATAATAGATAATTGAAACGTATGAATGTTGAAAACACGATAAATAATCGGTAAATACAAAAAGGACGGAAAAATAAAATGATAATCTTGCCTTGAGTAAAATCAGAAATTTATTATTCTAACTGATTTATTTGATTGCGTTTTTCATTTGATTCAAAAAAAAGATAACAAATCGTGATTTTGAACTCAAAAATATTTCAATATTCTTTCATTCTCAAACTTTTACATTAGCTCATGCAGCACTTTCACTTTTTTTACGTTATACTAACGAATCTTAAATAATTTTGATGAATACATTTGACGATTTATTGAAGAAAGCCAAGAAAAAAAATCAACCTGCTATGATGGAAATCTATTCAATATACAGCACCGATGTTTACAACAGTTGCCTTCGTATCATATCAAATTCTTTTGTTGCGGAGGAAATTATGCAAGATTCGTTTATAAAAGCTTTCGATAATTTACATAAGTTTTCGGGCGGACAAAAAGAATTGGGAAATTTTATAAAGAAAATAGCAGTAAATCATTCGATAGATATATATAGAAAATCAAAAAATGAAATCTTCTCATCATTCAGTGAAATAGAAAACATCGACAAATATTTAAATAATTACAATGAAGATGATAACGAAATTATATATAATATTGACGATGTTAATAATGCAATTAACAAACTTCCCGACGGATATCGTTTAGTTTTAAATTTACATATCATTGAAGACATGGATTTTAATGATATAGCAAAAAAATTGGATATCGCCGCATCAACAGTGAGATCACAGTTTGTAAGAGCAAAAAGTAAATTAATAACAATTCTAAAAGAGGATATAGCATGAATATAGATAAATTAATTTCGGAAAATAAAAGTTCTTTCAATACGGAAAAACCTTCTGAAGGTCATATTCAAAGATTTGAACAAAAACTTCAAAAACACCATTCGATAAAGAAAAAGCAAAAAATGTATTTGCTGAGAACTTCAATTGCTGCAGCAATGGTTTTATTACTTTTAATTCCTTTAGTTACAACAAATTATTCGCAAGCTGAGCAAACAAATGCAGAATTTGCAAACGTAAAAATGTATTATCAGTCGGAATTGGATAAAGAAATACAGCAACTTGAACCTATTTTAAATACTTATGATGAAAATACACGCGCAACTATCGAAGAAGAAATAGAAAAAATTCAAAGCGGCACAGACATAATTAACGGTATGGAAAATATTCCCAATGAAGTGCTTATTGCAAGTACCGCCAAAGTTTATATCAATAGCATAGAATCAGTAAGACGCTTACATCATTCACTTAACGTTACAGAATAAAACAATTTGAACTCAAAATAAATTAAATTAACACAGTATCAATCATTAAATTAAAATAAAAATGAAAAAATTCATCTTAATTATCACAACACTTTGTTTCAGTTTAATTTCTTTCTCACAAGAAAATAATGAAGACCAGAATAATAATACTATTAGTCATCAAATTACAATTCCTGAAATAAATTTCGACGGCTATGAATTTAATATTTCCGTACCTAAAATTGATTTGGAGAATCCCATTTCTACTTATACTCTTCCAGAGATTAATGTAAATACTTCGGAGTTTAACTTTCATATTCCGGAAAAATGTATTGAGATACCTAATTTTGAGTATGAAGATATTACCATAAAGATTCCCAATGTAAAAATTGACGAACAAAATTTTTCTATTCAGATTCCCGACATTCAAATTCCGGAAATCGCAATGGCAGACATAAAGGCTCTCGAAGATGTTTCAACACGTATAAATAAAAAAACCAACATATTTTCCAAATCAGCTTCGGCAAAAAAACAGATATCACAAAATTATAAAGTAAGTGATAATTGCAAATTAAGCATAGACAATTCTTTCGGGAAAATAGAAATAATTGAATGGGATAAAAACGAAATTTATTTCGACATTACTGTTCAAGGTGAAGCAAAAACAGAATCTAAGGCTTATGAACTTATCGATTGTATTGATGTGGTTTTCAATCAATCATCAAACGGAAAGCAAACGATGGTAGAAGCCAAGACAAAATTTTGCAGCAAAAATAAAAATCAGGATGATTCAAATTATACTGTTGATTATGTTGTAAAAGTTCCGAGTTCTGTATTTATGGATTTGAAAACTAAATACGGAAATATTTATCTGGGTGATGTTAAAAATAATATAAAAATCGACATTTCTTTCGGAAATATATATATTAATAAACTTAATGGCGATAACAATAATATTAATTCTTCATTCGGAGATATTGAAATAAACGAAATTACTAAATATTTGAATTTACAAGCCAAGCATTGCGGAAAATGTACGTTTAACAACGTTAATAAATTAGCTGCCGATATTCAATTTTCTAAATTAATAATTAATAATAAAGCCGAAGATCTCAATCTTAAAATTCAACATTCCAGCACCTCTTTTAATGAAATTACCAATACTAACATTAATTCTCAATTTACTGATATTAAGATTAATAAATTAAATAATTATTTAAACTGTTCCAATATTAGTCATGGGGGTTTAAGAGTTGATGATGTTGCACAAAATTTTTCGGAAATTAATGTAAATGCTTCTTTCGGTACTGTTCGTCTGGGATTAAATCAAAATCATTCTTTTGCTGCCGATTTAAGAACATCTTTCGGTTCAATTAAATTAGACGGAATTGATAAAACTACCGGTGATTATTACGAAAAAACAAAAGATTATAATGATACCGCAATACGTACTGTTTTTGGCAAAAACGGTAAGACTGCCAGTAAAGTTACGGTAAGAAACCAACACGGAAATATTGTCTTAGGCAAATAAACATAAATTTCTATGGTTAGTCCATAGCTATTATTTTTTTTTATCATACCATATTGTAACACGCAAGTACTGAAAAGCTTGCGTGTTTTTTTGTTTGATACTTGCTGTGCATAGTGTTTAGGTTTTAGCTTTAACTCAAATATCTTATATTTGCAGATTACAAAAATTAAAATATGACAATTCTTGAATTAAGAGAAAAGCTGTTTCAATATGCTGATGAAGAATATCGCGATTTCCATAAGAATTTAGTTCCCGGCGGGCATAATTTCATTGGTGTACGTATTCCGCAACTTAGAAAGATGGCAAAGGAAATTGTGAAAAACAATGATGAATGGCGGGAGCTTTTGAATGATAAAACTAAACCCGAATATGTTGAGGAATTAAATCTTATCGGATATGTTATCGGTTATGTTAATATTGATCCCACCGAACGACTTGCTTTGCTTGATGCTTATGTTCCGAGAATCAACAATTGGGCTACATGTGATACGGTTTGCGGTACATTCAAATTCGCCGATAAAAAAGAAAATCAGGAGTTAATGTGGAATTTCATTCAAAAATATTTAACTTCGGATAAAGAGTTTGAAATACGTTTTGCGGTCGTTAGCATTTTAGCATATTTCGTAAACGAACAATACATTGACAGGTCTCTACAATGGCTTAATAACATTAATCATGAAGGTTATTATGTTAAAATGGGAGTCGCTTGGACAGTTGCCGAATTTTACATAAAATTTCCGGAGAAGACTTTGAAATTCTTACAGAATAATAATATGGATGATTTTACTCACAATAAGAGTATTCAAAAAATTAATGAATCATTTAGAGTTGATAAAGAGACAAAAGAGAAATTGAAAAAATTAAAACGAAAATAACTATTATTTTTGTGCAACAATAAATCTTATGCAAAAAAACGAAAAATTATTTATAATTGTTATAATATTAATTATCCTTACTTCTTGTAATAAAAAACCTATTAATGATGTTATCATAGCTCATGCAGGAGGTGCAATTGATGGATATTTATATACAAATTCCTTGGAAGCAATGAATCTCTCTTATGAGAAAGGGTGCAGGTTGTTTGAATTAGATTTATTATTAACTTCTGACAATAAATTAGTTGCCGCACATACATGGAGTGATTTTAAAAATTTTACAGGATATCCCGAAATTAACGATACTCCGTTAACTGAGGAAGAATTTATGTCTAGAAAAATTTATGGAAAATATACTCCTATGAATATGGATATGATAAATAAATGGTTTAAAACCCATAACGATGCTATACTAATAACAGATAAAATAAATAAACCGGCATTATTATATAAATATTTTGATTATAAAGATAGATTAATTATGGAATTATTTTCATGGCAAGCAATTGATACTGCCATTGAGATAGGTATTGAACCGATGATTAGCAGCTGGTTAATGAAACCAGACACTGATATTGAGAAAATATTTTCTGACAAAAATATTAAATATTTTGCTGTCTCAAGAACATATTTATTAAAAAATAGAGACCTTTTAAAAAAACTAAAAGAACAAAAGATAAAAACTTATATGTTCTTCTCCTATATGGAGTATGATGAAAAATATTTTCTCGACAATGAGATGGATTACATTTACGGAATATATGCTGATGATATGGATATAATGGAATATTTTAATTAATAATTGCCTTTTTATAATAAATACATTGTAGAACCTCTTAAATAAATTCAATTATCAACTTTCAATTCTCAACTATTTATTATCTTTGCAGCGATGAAAAAGTTTTTTCATAAAATATTATCATTTACAATTATAGTATTATTACTTGTATTCTCATCGGGGATACATATATTTATACATCATTGTCTTATTGCTGATGAAACGGAAATAGTTTTCAACGCAAAACAAATTTCTTGTGATCATCACGAGACAATAGAAGATTCATGCTGCGGACATCAACACGAAAACGGTTGCTGCGAAACTCAAGAAGAAAATCATAATTGTAGTCATTCACATTATACATGTGTCAACAATAACGAACCTTTCGATGATGTTTCTTTTTCACCGATAACTTGCGAAGTCAATGAATTCGATTTAATTCTTGATAAAAATAACATTTCACAATCTCCGACTTTCGATTTGGAAAAAGAATTTGTTTTACTGAAAAACAATTACTTTTGTGAAATTATTTTTAATAATCCCCATTTTTATAAAGATATACACCTAACCAAATTTCTATACCCCGATGAACAACCGGTTCTTTTTACCGGTATAGAATCCGTATATCTTTTCCATTGCCCAAAGATTCCTCACAATTATTATTGTTAATAATATTATTGGTATACTAATATTCAATAATATTTTTTCAAATGATTATCATAGCATTTGATGATTAATTTTATTGGTCTTCATTAAGACAATTTAATTTCAATAAATAAAATTAAAATCATGAGTTAGCTACGCTTGGCTCATACGACAATTAATAACAATAAACAATTCAAATTATATTCGTATGAAAAAAATATTAATAATAATAAGTTTAATTTTCCCCGTTTATCTTATCGGTCAAACAGTTACCGGTACTGTTTATGAAAAAGCAGACCAAACAGAAAACCCCATTCCGGGAGTAAATGTTTATTGGGTAAACACTACCATCGGAACAGCAACAGATATTGATGGGAAATTTACAATAGAAAGACCGACAAAGGAGCATAAATTACTAGTAATAAGCTATGTTGGTTACGACAATGATACTATTTCTGTTGAAAAGAAACAAAAAGATCTGGAAATAGTTTTGTCGATGAATAAAGAATTACAAACCTTTGAAGTTGTGAGCCGTGCTCCCGGAGCACATATTTCACGACTTGAACCTATGACCGTTATTGAAATTACGGGCACCGAACTGTGTAAAGCCGCGTGTTGTAATCTTGGCGAAAGCTTTGAAACAAACGCTTCTGTTGATGTACATTACAGCGATGCGGTTACAGGAGCAAAGCAAATTCAATTGCTTGGATTATCCGGAACTTACACTCAACTTATGACCGAAAATGTTCCCAATCTTTACGGATTGGCTCAACCTTACGGTTTATCTTATATTCCCGGAACATGGATGAAATCAATCTCAATTTCAAAAGGTTCCGCCGCTGTTTTAGATGGGTTCTCATCTTTAGCCGGACAAATCAATACTCAAACCAAAGATCCTGATGAAGGTGAAAGGCTCATAGTAAACGGCTTAATTAACAGTGCAATAAAGTATGAAGGTAATGTTGTCGCAAGATTTAAAATTACTGATAAACTTTCTACAAATATCTTGCTTCACGCCGAAAACAGATCTCACGGTCATGATAATAACGGCGACGGATTCATAGACGACCCAATGGTCACACAATTTAATGTGATGAATAAATGGAAATATAGGATTAATGCCGGAAGCATGCTTATGTTCAATATAAAAGGTCTTTATGAAGATCGTCGCGGCGGTCAAGTAGATTATTATAATACGGAAGATAAAACCGGTTTATACGGAATTGATATAAAGACAAAACGATTGGAAGGTTTACTAAAAGGCGGTCATGAATTTGCAAACAACAATTTCAATATCGCTTTGAAATCCACAGCTTCATATCATGAGCAAAAATCATTTTTCGGATTAAACAAATATGATGCTACACAAACCAGTGTTTATGTAAACACAGTATTTCAAGGTGTTTTTGCTAATAATCCCGAACATTCGTTTTCAACCGGATTAAGTTTCGCTTACGATAATTATATTGAAGATCTGAATATCAATACCGTTGAAAATGCTCCTGTTTCTCCTTATGGTGGAGTGTCTTTAAACGATACTATCATGAAAACTACGGAAATTGTGCCCGGTGCATATTTTCAATACACTTTTAATAAAGAGAAATTTCCGACAATTATTGCCGGAATTCGCGGTGATTATCATAATCAATACGGCTTCTTTGTTACACCCCGATTACACTTAAGATATAGCATCAACGACAAAAATATCATAAGAGCGTCTGCCGGAATGGGATATAGAACCCCGAGAGTTGTTTCAGAGAATACTTTCCTGCTGGCAAGTTCAAAGCAAATTTATATTCTTGGAGATCTTAATATGGAAAAAGCCTGGAATTACGGAATAAATTATACTCGATATTTCACTATTAATGACAGAGAACTTGTTATTAATGCCGAAGCCTATCGTTCCGATTTTGTCAACCAGATAATTACAGATATGGATCAGGATTACAGATTTGTTTATTTCTATAATCTCGACGGAAAATCATATTCTAATGTTTTTCAAATTGAAGTTAATTATGAATTGATAAACGGATTGGATTTAGTTTTAGCATTTAGATATCAAGATGTAAAAGTGACCGAAATGAATAAAGGCCTTGAAAGAAAACCTATGGTAAATAGATACAAAGGTTTGATCAACTTATCCTACGGAACACGTATGAATAAATGGCGCTTCGACTTCACTGCTCAATTCAACGGCGATCAAAGATTACCTGTCCCAGATTATACTACAGGTAGTTCTGTTGTTCCTGACTGGGCTGATGAATTAACAGATAAATCTCCGATGTATGTAATTCTAAATGCGCAAATTACAAAGAATTTCAAAAATTGGAGTATTTACGCCGGTGGTGAAAATCTCACTAACTATAAACAGAAAAATCCGATTATAGGTGCAGATAATCCTTTTTCCGAATATTTTGATTCTTCAAGAGTTTGGGGACCAATACATGGAATTATGGCTTATGTCGGGTTCAGAATAAATATAGATTAAGGAGGTAAGTGAAATGTTATTGTGATTCCTTCCTTCATTAATTTTCAATTTGTAACTCAAAAAATATTAACCAATAAATTTTTAAATTATGAAAAAATTAAGTTCTTTATTAGCAGCTTTATTTGTTTTCGCTGCTTTAAATTTAAATGCGCAAGTTAATGATGCGGAAAAAGCTCCCGCAAGCAAAAATGAAAAACAAACCGAAGCAAAAAGCTGTTGCTCCAAAGCTAATGCATCTGAAAATTGTTTAACTTATTCTAAAGACATCAAAGCAAAAGAAGGAGAAAATCTGGTTTTAATTAAAGCTGATATTCATTGCGATAATTGTAAGAATAAAGTTGAAAAACAAATGTCGTACGCTAAAGGTGTAAAAGACGTAAAAGCTGATGTTGCCAGCAAATCCGTTACAATTGCTTATGACCCAAAGAAAACTAATGAAGCTACTTTATTAAAAGAAGTTCAGGCATTAGATATGGGTGGAGAAATTGTTCCGGTTAAACCCTGCGCATCCTCTTGTCAGAAAAAACATTCGGCAGAATCAGAAAAAACACCTGCTGAGAAACAACCAAAACAATAAAATCTTTATACTTCGTTTCGGGAAAATGCCTCTGATAAATATCAGGGGCATTTTTTTTATTTTAATATTATAAAAAGAGAAATTATACTATTTTTGTAAAATAAAAATGGATGCTAATGAAGTTTTTCAAACCATATATTTATATTTTTTGCATATTACTAAGTGTTTCCGCTAAGATTTATTCTCAAAATAATTACCAGACATTACCGGACAGCCTCCAGTTCATAATAGACAACAATAGTAACGACGACTTCTCTAAAATAGAATCATTGATATATGTTTGTAATGTTCTGATGGATTTGCGTGAATACAACATGATTAAGCCATTGGCAGAAGAATTGATGATGCTATCTGAAAAAAATAATTTTCAATACGGTATTACTATCAGTGACTATTTTCTTTCAGCATATTATTTGAATATTGATAATTACAGCACAAGTATTGAATACTTAACTAATGCATATTCGAGAGTATATGATTTGGAGGATAATGAAGATAAGTCAATACTAATGCTAAGAATTCATTTGGCACTTAGTGCCTATTATCACAGAATTTCCATGCTTCCGCAAGCTTTGGAACATATTCATAAGGCAATGGAAATTAACGACAGCTTAAATATTTTCAGATATAAAGTTATTGTTGTTAATAATTTTGCTGGTATTTATGCCGATATTGATAATCCGGAAAAAGGTATAACATTGCTTAAACCCTTACTGAAAGAAGAAAAATTAACGAAACAACATGATTTTTTAATAAACCTCAATATTGGTGTTCTATATTCCCGGGAAAATAAAACAGACTCCGCCTTAATATATTTTAATAATGCAAAAAAATCCGTAAATACAAATAAAGATGAAATGACATTACTTTATATGATAGGTAATTCATATTCGCAAAAAGGAGACATTGATACGGCATTAGATTATTTACATAAAGGTATTTCTGTGGAAAATGCGTTAAGTAATCCCGATACATACGCACTATGCGTTATAAAAATTGCGGCTTTGTATTCTCAAATGAGAGAAACCGATTCTGCTTTATATTATATTGACAAGGTTATTGACAGCACCTCAGCTTTATCCTTAAAATGTAACGGACTTTTTATCAAGGCTAATATCTTAAAGCAAGCCGGAAAATACGAGGAGTGCATTGATGTACTTAATGAATATATAATTCTAAACGACAGTATAAATAATATTAAAAACGTTTCCAAAACAAGCCAAATGATATTTGACTATGAGAAAAAACAAGAATTGATGCGAGCAGAAATTGATAATTATATACTTCAAGCGGAATACAGCAAAGAGAAAAACAGACTTATTATACTCACAATTTCATCATTAATGGGCGTAATTATAGTATTACTATTATTTAGTAGAAATAAAATCATTCTTAAAAATAAAAAAGAATCGGAAGCTGCATTAAAAGATCAACTTGAATTAAGGAACAAAGAGTTAACCACAAAGGTAATGCTTCAATTACAAAAAAATGAGGTTGTCGAAGAAATCATTAAGATTATTACTGATATTGATAAAAATGAAGAAAACAAACATAATCTAAAACAAATTACAAAAAAATTAAGACATCTTAAAGCAAGCAGTTCTTGGAGCGACTTTGATTATGGTTTTATTAAAATACATCAGAATTTCTATGATAAACTGTTGAATGATTTTCCTGACTTAACTTTATCGGAGAGACGATTATGTGCTTTGATAAAGTTGAATTTAAATACAAAAGAAATCGCAAGCATAACTAATTTAGGGCCAGATAGTGTTAGGGTTGCCCGCACCAGATTAAGAAAGAAACTAAATCTGACACATTCTGATATGCCTTTATCAACTTTTTTTGCCAATTATTCGTAAATTGCCTTAAAACATTATTATTTATCCATATAATCAGATAATTATATATAAAATTGTTTCCTTTATTTTTATTAAAAAACTCGATTTGTTTCTATTTTGTTTCTCTATTTATCAGTCTTAAAATCTTATGTATTTAAAAATATTAAATAGTTTTGCGGAAAAATTTTAAACTAAAAACTAAATAAAAATAAAAATGAAGAAAACAATTTTACTTTTAACTCTATCCGCTTTAAGCATATTGTCTTTAAATGCTCAAAAAAACGAAAAAAGCGGCAAAATTCATAATTTAGGAAGTACCATTAATGTAATGTCTGTCTCTCCAAATGGTGAATATGTTACAGGTTATCAAATGTATAACAGTTACGCAATATTATGGACAGAGGACAACGGTTCAGTAATGATAGCACCTGAGGGCGGATGTTCCGCAAATGCTGTTTCAAATAACGGAACGATTGTAGGACAATTTTATGATCCGGAAATAACTTATGAAGATTGGGAAGGAAATATTCAAAATCTCTTCTCTGCAGGATATTGCTATAACGGACAATGGACAGGTCTTGGAGTAAAACCTGAATTATTACAACAAATAGATCCTACAATGGGAAGTATGGCTGAAGCTATTTCTGCCGACGGTACTATTATAGGAGGATCAATGTATTATCCCTCCTGGATTTTAGAACCAACTGTATGGACTAACTCCAATCCGCAAGCATTAGAAATTGAAATGATCGGACAAGGCGGCAGGGTTCAAGGAATGTCTGCAGACGGAGTAGTTGTTGCAGGTTGGATAGCTCCTTATTATTCAAGATTACCTGCTGTATGGATCAATGGTGCATTGACAATAATTACAAACAACGGGATTGTTGAAGGCGGCGAAGCTTTTGGAGTAAGTCCGAATGGCAAATATGTTGGTTTAATAATAGGCGGCTTAGCGGCGGTTTACGATGTACAGGAAGATAACCTTATAATTATCGGGAAAAAAGAATCTGCACGAAGTGCTTATGCAACATCGGTATCAGATAATGGTATTGCTATCGGATATAACCAAATTACTATGGGTTTAGATAGAGAAGGTTTTATCTATACTGAAAAAATGGGTATGATTAATCTTAATGAATATTTAGTTGCTGCCGGCGTTACGGGAGCAGAAAGTGCACAATTACAATGTCCGATGGATATTTCTGCAGATGGAACAAGAATTGTCGGATTTAGTTCTAATGTTGATGGTTGGGTTGTAGACGTTGAACATAATATCAGCGGTTATTATCCTCCGAGAAATTTAACGGCAACCGAAGACACATATAGACAAATAAATTTAACATGGACAGCAGCAAAGAGTGATCCGGGAAATATCTTAACCGGCTACAACATCTATCGTAACGGAACCAAAATCAATTCCTCAGTTATATTATCTACATCCTATACCGATAATGTTACTGATAACGGTTCCTACATTTATTCTGTTAAGGCCGTGTGGAATCAAACAAACGAATCTTTATCTACAAATGAAGTAACAATTAATTCGGGAATAATTACTGTTCCTTTCTTGGATGAATTTAACTCTTTGGATTTTGCTACTAATTTCTGGACTATATCATCTCAATCGGAATTTAATTGGGCACTTTCCGAATATGACGGTATTTCAGCACCATGTATAAACTATTTCTCTCCTTCCGGCACATATAACCAAACACTTTCTTCGGCTTTTATTGATGCAACCGAAACAACTCAGCTATTCCTATCTTTTAATATTTATCTTTCACAGGCCCAATATAACAATGCCAATGATAAACTAAAAATTGAAATATATGATGGAACCCAATGGCAATTCGTTGACGAATTCAGTCCGTTATTGGGTGAATCCGGATCATTTACATATCACAACTATAATATTACAGAATTTGCAGCAGGCAAAATAACTCGCGTAAAAATTACCGGATACGGCCACAACTCTATGGGTGAAAGTCTTCTTTGGTCATTAGATAATATTAATGTATATTCACCGGAAGATGCATTAGTTATTGAAGTTCCGCTCCGTGTTACCGCACATAAATCTCAAGACGGTACCGTTCACGTTAATTGGGCAGACCCCGGTAAATTGGCAACTCTATCTTACCTTGAAAACGATTATCTTTATGACGGAATAGGAAATGAAGGCGTGCCTTTCATAGCTGCAAATAAATTCGAAGCCGACGACTTAAAAGGATACGATTACTATTATTTAAATTCAATCTCCGCTCTTTTGACTGATGCGGTATATTCACCCTCTCAACTCAAATTAGCAGTATTTTTAGGAACTGAAAGGGTTGTGGATCAAGAAATTGATTCTTATGAACTAAATGCGTGGAACACTTTCGATTTGGCTGAACCAATCTTTATAACTAAAGATATAGATAAAGATCTGTATTTTGGTATTGAAGTTGTTTCTCATTCAGAAGGCGAAATTCCGCTCGGTGTTTGTGTAAGACCTCTTCTTGTTTGGTCGGAAGATGAAGTAATATACGCCTATGAAGGACGTTCTAATTTATATTCTGAAGATGGCGGCCAGACTTGGGGAACTCTTACCGAATTCGAATTATTTTACTCTCACGGTATAAAAGCTAATCTTATAGGTAGTAATGAACCTGTTGCTAAAGAAAGGCTTATGGGATATAAAGTTTATCGTGACGGTGAAAGTTTGTTAGGCCAAGACTGGATTGGCAATGATTATTTAACAGCTCTGCACAATTACACCGATACAACTTCATTTGTAAGCGACGATGCTTGTTATCAAGTTTCTGCATATTACAATGTTCAACAAGAATCGGAAAAAGCACAATTCTGCCTTGGTGATGAAATAGAAGGTATTACTACTATCGACACTGAAAATCAATATACAATCTATCCCAATCCAACTACCGGAATTATTAATATTGAAGGGGAATTTGATAACGTTACGGTATATGGCTTAGATGGTAGAAAACTTATTACAACTTCAGAAAAATTAATCAATCTTAATAAATTTCCGAAAGGAATGTATCTAATCAAAATTAATTCTAAAAATAATAATTCTATAACTCAGAAGGTTATAAAATATTAATTATTCAAATCTCTTAAAAACAGTAATTTGTTTGCCGTTTCTTCAATATGTAAGAAACGGCTTTCTTTTTATGTATACAAACAGTCAACATGAATTAGGTAAATACGGCGAGCAGCTTGCCGCAGACTATATAAAATCTCTTGGTTATACAATTATAGAACAGAATTGGAGAAACGAGAAATACGAAATAGATATCATTTGCACAAATAGCGAGAATATTATCTTCATAGAAGTAAAAACTCACGATTCCAATAAACTTTTTGATATCAGAAGATTAGTAGATAAAGAAAAACAAAGAAAAATCACATTTTGTGCAAACAATTATGTCAGACGGAAAAATATCATTTTAGACGTTCGTTTCGATATAATTATCATCAAAAAAAAGAAAGATGAATATGAACTTGAACATATTCCAAATGCTTTTTATTGCATAAGACGATAACAGATTAATTTTAAGGGAAAAATTCTTAATTCTTAATTCCTAATTCTTAATTCTTTTATAAGTCTTTCTCCTGCTTCCTCTGCTCGGAAAGGCTCTCCTACTCGTTTGCCATTAATAAAAAGCACAACCTTACCTTTACCGCAACCCAATACTCCGATATCGGCACCCCGCATTTCGCCGGGACCGTTGACAACACAGCCCATAACTGCAATACTGATATTTTTCAAATGTTTGGTTTTTCCTTTTATATCCTCCAAAACACTTACTAAATCGTACTCCGTTCGAGCACAAGTAGGACAACTAATATATTCCGGTTTTGACAATCTTAATTTTGTTGTCTGTAAAATATCCGCAAGAAGTTCTTCATCAACATTTGTTACAATGCCCGAAACAGGATAATTTAACAATAAGTATCCTAAATCGATGCTTACATCTATTACAGAATATTCCGATTTTAAATATCTGACTATTACCGGAACTCTTATTTTTTCAGAGAAAGCATCATTTAAAATATTACACGATTCTTCTAAACTTCTATTTGAAATATCTATAACTATCACCCTTTCATCAATTTCTTCCTCAGTAATATCTTTTCCGACAATAGTAAATTTTTCAGTAGAGTTTTTAATTTTTATTCTTTCGAGATTGTTTGTCTGTTTTGGGTGTTGTAGTTTTGATTTCGGATTTCTGTTTTCGGATGTCATCTCGAAAGAAGCAAAAGATTTCAATCGTTTCGGACTGTAATTTACTATTTCTTTTGCCGGAGCAATTTCATTAACGGGATTTTCCGATAAAGAAACTCTAATTGTATCACCGATTCCTTCACTCAATAATGTTCCAATTCCAATTGCCGATTTCACTCTTCCGTCCATTCCCGAGCCTGCTTCGGTAACACCAAGATGAATCGGAAAATATTTATCCTGCTTAGTCATTTCTTCAACAAAAAGCCGGTTCGCTTCAATCATTATTAATGGATTACTTGATTTTAATGAAATAACCAAATTATCAAAATCAAGTTTTCTAAAAATTTCAATAAACTCTTTTACAGACTCAACCATTCCTTTCGCCGTATCACCGAATCGGTAAACAATTCTTTCAGAAAGTGAACCCTGGTTGCTACCGACACGAATAACAGTATTATTATTTTTACAAATCTCAGTCAACCGGAATAAAGCTTCCGTAGCTTTCCCAAGAGCAATTTCATTATCTCTTTCAGTAAAAATTTCCTTTGAGAGATTTTTATCGATATAATTTCCCGGATTAATTCTGATTTTATCTGCTATCTTGGCAGCAGTTTCAGCAATAACCGGATTAAAATGAATATCCGCAATTATAGGAATTTCAATATTTCGTTTGTAGAGTTCATTTTTGATATTATAAAGATTTTCGGCATCCTTAATATTCCTTGTCGATAGCCTTATCATTTCACAACCGGCTTCAGCAAGTTCTATAGACTGCTTAACACAAGCCGCCGTATTCGAGGTATCGGTATTAAGCATTGATTGTATCCGTACCGGAAAATCTTTTCCAAGATACAGATTCCCTATTTTAACAAATTCGGGCATATTATTCTAACTCCCATGTTGTGCCGTCTTTGCCATCCTTAACAATAACATTCGCTTCATTTAAGGCATCGCGAATTTTATCTGAAGTTGCCCAATCTTTTTCTTGACGTGATTTTGCCCTCAATTCAAGAATCAGATTCATAAGATCATTCAAAGTTTTGCTATTGGCACCTGTTTGTTCCTCATCAATTAATCCGAGAATATCCAAAACAAAAGTATTTATAAGCTTCCTTAATCTCGTGAGGTCAATTTCAGTAATCTTCATTTTTCCGTCAGCAATCGAATTAATTGCCTTTACGGTTTCAAAAAGATTTGCCATCAAAACAGGAGTATTAAAATCATCATTCAAAGCATCATAACAGTTTTTTTCAAACTCTTCGACATTAAATTCAGAAACATTTGATGGTTTAATTCTGCTAAGAGCTTTAATTGCAGAAAATAAGCGTTTCATTCCTTTTTCAGCTGCGATGAGAGCTTCATTTGAAAAATCAAGTTCCGAACGATAATGAGCTTGCAGAATGAAAAAACGGATTGTCATCGGCGAGTACGCTTGTGAAAGTAACGGATGATTTCCTGAAAAGAAGGCACTAAGATTAATGAAATTACCTAATGATTTTCCCATCTTTTGTCCGTTAATGGTAATCATATTATTGTGCATCCAATATTTCACCGGCTGAATTCCGAAAGCAGCAACCGCTTGGGCAATTTCAGATTCATGATGAGGGAATTTCAAATCCATACCGCCGCCGTGAATATCAAAAGTAGTCCCTAAATATTTACATCCCATTGCAGAACATTCGGCATGCCAACCCGGAAAACCGATACTCCAGGGCGATTCCCAACGCATAATATGTTCCGGAGAAGCTTTCTTCCATAAAGCGAAATCAGCAGGATTACGTTTTTCGTCCTGACCATCCAACTTACGGGTATTCACAAGCATATCTTCCAATTTTCTACCCGAAAGAATTCCGTAATGATGGTCCGTATTATATTTTGGAACATCAAAATAAACAGACCCGTTTGAAATATACGCATAACCCGCATCAAGAATTTTTTTGATCATTTCGATTTGTTCAATGATATGACCGGAAGCTTGCGGTTCTATAGAAGGATCGAGAACGTTAAGCAAATGCATATCATGATGATATTCATTCATGTAATGTTGAGCCACTTCCATTGGCTCAAGTTGTTCGAGCCTTGCACGTTTCGAAATTTTATCTTCTCCTTCATCGGCATCATTCTCAAGATGCCCGACGTCTGTTATATTTCTAACATATCTTACTTTATAACCGAGGTGCTGGAGATATCTAAACACAAGGTCGAAAGTTATTGCCGGACGAGCATGTCCGAGATGGCTGTCGCTATAAACCGTCGGACCGCATACATACATTCCTACAAAAGGCGGAGTAATAGGTTCAAACTTTTCCTTTTCACCCGAAAGAGAGTTATAAATATAAAGGTCTTGATTCATTGTTGAATATTTTTGTGCAAAGATAGTTTTATTAGTTGAGAGTTGAAAATTGAAGGTTAAGAATTTTGTGCCGATTTTTTGTGATTCCAACACCAAGTTTTCTATTGGATTTTCAATAATATATAATTATTAATTTTTCATAATTGTCATTTCTCAACTGCGAGTTGTCAATTAATAAATTATCTTTGCAGCATGAAATGGCGATGTGCAATAATTTCTTTACTTATATTCTTTTCATCGGTAAAAATATTCTCTCAAAATGTCGATGAAAACTTAGTACAATTCTCAGGTGTCATTCTAACATCAGACAGTTTGAATCCCGTACCGTTTGCACATATAATAATTGTAGAGAGCGACAGCGACAAAATCAAGGGAACATCAGCCGATTACTACGGATTCTTTTCTTTCGTTGCACAAAAATCGGATACAATTCAATTTACAGCTGTTGGTTACAAACCGGTAACTTTTATTATTCCCGATACGATTACTGAAAAAAGATATTCCTTAATTCAATTAATGACTTCAGATACTATTTATCTCGGCGAATCCGTTATATATCCGTGGCCTACGTGGGAGGAGTTTAAAGAGGTTTTTGTAAATCTTGATATTCCTGACGACGAGATTACTATAGCCATGAAAAATATTGAATTAGCTAAATTGAAAGAGGCCGCAAGTTCAAGAATTAATAGAGATCCTGATGCAAGAGTAAATTACAGACACTATGTAAATAATGTTACCAATAAATTGTACACCGCCGGAGGTATTCCAACAAGTAATCTCGGCAATCCTTTTGCTTGGGCAAAATTTATTAAAGCATGGAAAGAAGGTAAGTTTAAACGTGATAAACAGTTAATTGAAGAAATTAATCGACAAAAAGAAACAGATGCAAAACGCTGGGATTATGATGAATGGATTGAAAAAGAATAACTTTCTTAATATTTTTATCTTTTGTTGTTTAACACTCTTCGGAATTAATTCCTTCGCCCAAACAGGAACAATTTTCGGTAAAATCACCGATAGCAACGGTTCTCCTTTAGAATTTGTAAATATAGTTCTGGGAGACGGTAAAACAGGAACAACTTCCGACAATGCAGGATATTATGAGTTAATTGTTAAAGCCGATTCTACTATAACTGCTATTGCTTCTTTTATGGGATATGAAAACTATTCTTTTACTTTTTCAGTAAAGAATAATGAAAGAAAAAGAATAAATATTAAACTTACAAGCAGTACAACAGATATTCAAGGTATAACTATTGAAGATACAGATGTTAGAAGCACAACTTTTGATCGTATCGATGCTAAAATGGCACAAATGATACCCAATGCTTCAGGTGATATAAGTGCATTATTAAAAACTCTTCCGGGTGTTGCTTCCGCTAATGAACTTAGTTCGCAATATTCCGTACGCGGCGGTAATTACGACGAAAACATTATATATGTCAATGGTATTGAGATATTTCGTCCTTACTTAACCCGTACGGGACAACATGAGGGTTTAAGTTTTGTTAATCCTGACCTTGTTTCTTCTCTTTCATTTTCTGCCGGCGGCTTTGAAGCAAGATACGGAGACAAGATGTCTTCGGTTTTAGATATCATTTATAGAACCCCAACCGAATTTCACGCCTCTGGCTCCATAAGTTTGTTATCCGCTTCTCTTCATGTCGAAGATAAAATCAACAACTTTACCTATCTTGTGGGATTCAGGCAGAAAACCAACTCCTACTTACTTGGAGCTATGGATACTAAAGGTCAATACAAACCCTCTTTCACAGATGTTCAAGCCATCTTAACTTATACTTTCAGTAAGAAATTCAATGTATCTCTCCTAGGAAATTATTCAAGGAATGTATATAAATTCATCCCTGAAACCAGAGAAACAACCTGGGGTAATGTAACTAAAAATGAAAGAGACATTCTTTCTCTTTTAATATATATGGAAGGTTATGAAATAGATAAGTTTAATAATGGGATGGGCGCTTTAAGCTTTAACTTCAATCCGAATAATAATACAAAAATCTCATTTATTGTTTCTGCTTATCAGAGTGTTGAAAGTGAACGTTATGACGTCTTTAATGATTATTATTTATCGGATGTACAAATAAGTGACGATTCAGACGACCAGACTGTTACTCCGATAGGAACGGGTGTTTATATAAATCATGCAAGAAATTATTATCAGTCGGGAATATACACGGCCGATGTCAAAGGTAGCTCCCAATTAGGAAATCATTTTCTCCAATGGGGAGTTCAATATCGCCATGAAAACGTTTACGATATAATTGATGAATGGAAATTGATTGATTCCGCCGGTTATAATATTCCTAAAATTCCGGATTCACTCGGTTATGTTGACCCTTCTTCTCAACCTACAAACATACTTCAATTATATTCAAGCGTTAAGGCTGAAAACACTTTACAGCTAAATAGAGTATCAGCATATATACAAGATTCTTGGAAGTTCTATGGAAAGACAATCGATTATAGTCTCACTTACGGAGTAAGAGCTTCGTATTTAGACGTAAATAATGAACTTACTGTCAGTCCCCGACTTACATTTTCTATGTATCCGTCAAACTGGAAACAAGATATTTTATTTAGGTTTTCAACCGGATATTATCTGCAACCGCCGGGATATAAAGAAATGCTGGATAAATACGGTGTTTTACATACCGATATCAAATCACAGAAATCTATTCATTTTGTTGCGGGTGCCGATTGGAATTTTCAGATCTGGAAACGGCCATTCAAATTTGTAACCGAAGTTTATTATAAATATCTTTACGATCAAATCCCATACACTATTGATAATGTATTAATTCAATATCATCCGGAATATGTTACCAAAGGTTACGCTACGGGTATTGATATGAAGTTAAGCGGAGAGTTAGTCAAAGGCGTTGATTCTTGGGTAAGTTTGTCTATTATGAATACAAAAGAAAAATTAGAAGGCGGGAAGTATTATCTTCGTCCGAGCGACCAGCTTATCAATTTTTCAATATTTCTGCAAGACTATATTCCGAACTATCCGAAATTTAAACTTCAACTTAATCTAATGTTTGGTTCGGGATTGCCTATATATCCTCCGGATGAAGAGCCTTTTACTCAAAAGAATGTTTATAGATATACTTCGTATAAAAGAGTTGACATCGGATTCGGCTGGCAGATTGTAAGTGATATGACAAAATCAAAATGGAATTTCTTAAATAACTTCTCCGACATTTCTCTTGTGGTGGAAGTTTTAAATATATTAGATATACGAAATAAAATATCTTATACTTGGATAACTGATATTAACGGAAATACATATGGAGTGCCCGATTATCTGACTCCTATTATGCCTAATATCAAATTAACTGTTAAATATTAAAATGGCGCTAATTGACTCTTTCGAAAAAACAGGTAATTTCTTTTTCAGATATCGCGGTTACATACCTGTTGCATTATGTTTAATTGCAATACCTGCAATGTTTCTCTCAGGAAATACCAATATTTTCAATTCAAAATATTACCTTACCTTAACAATAATCTCTATTTCGGTAAGTTTTATCGGCGAAATAATAAGAGCCGTTACTGTTGGAACAACTCCCAAAGGTACTTCCGGAAGAAACCGTAAAGAGCAGGTTGCCGAATCTTTGAATACATCCGGGATTTATTCAATTGTTAGACATCCTTTATATCTTGCCAATTATTTAATGTGGTTGGGCTTATTGATTTTCACTGCAAATATCTTTCTAATTGTAGTAGTATCACTACTCTTTTTTATTTATTATGAAAGAATTATGTTTGCCGAAGAACAATTCTTAACAAAGAAATTCGGAAAAGAATTTACCGATTGGGCAAGTAAAACTCCCGCCTTTATTCCCGATTTCAGAAAATTTAAAAAATCCGATGTCCCGCTTTCTTTTAAAACTATTATCAGAAGAGAATACTCATCTGTAATGGCAATGGCATTGAGTTTCATGTTTATAGATTTATTAAGATATTTAATTGTTTTTAAAGAATTGAATTTTTGCAGAATCTCCGTTTATGTAGCCGGAGCTTCGGTAATAATTGCCGCTATACTAAGTCTATTAAGACACAACACAAATTTATTAAATGAGGAAGGAAGATCATAATGAGCATTTTAATTAAAAATATTTCTTTTAAAGAAGAACCTATTGATATTTATATTGAAGGAAATATTATTAAACGAATTGATAAAAATATTGATAATGTAAATCCCGATAAGATTATCGACGGTACAAATAAAGCTGTGATTGCCGGACTGGTTAATTGTCATACTCATTCTACGATGACTATTTTCAGAGGTTGGGGCGATGATATGCCTTTGGAAAAATGGCTTAATGAAAAAATCTGGCCATACGAAGCAAAACTAACAGATGAAATGGTTTATTGGGGTACTAAGTTGGCCTGTCTCGAAATGATTAAATCGGGAACAACCTGCTTTAACGACCAATATTGGCATCTGGATGTTACGGTAAAAGCTATCGAAGAAAGCGGTTTGCGGGCAGCTGTAGCTTCCTTAATTTTAGATCCCGTGAACTCACAATCTTTGAATGATGTTGTAAATCCCGTTTATAATGCTTTTGAAAAATACGCTGACTATAATAAACGAATAACATTTACACTCGGCCCGCACGCCATTTACACAGTTTCAAAAGATATATTTAATTGGATAAGAAATTTTTCGGAGGAAAATGATTTGCTGATACATATTCATGCTGCCGAAACAATGACGGAATATAATAATTGTGTAAAAAAACACGGAATGAGTCCGATTAGATATTTAAAAAGCCTCGGACTCCTGTCGCCGCGACTAATTATTGCGCATTGTCTTTGGCTTGATGATGAAGAAATTCAAATGCTTGCCGATTATGATGTTAAAGTTGTCCACAATCCTAATTCAAACTTGAAATTAGCTTCCGGATTTCGTTTTAAATATAATGAAATGAGGGATGCTGGAATTACTGTGGGATTGGGTACCGACGGATGTTCCTCTTCTAATAATTTAGACATGATTGAGGCCATGAAAGTCGCTTCATTGATTGGAAAAGCGTGGAGAGAAGATCCTACAGCAATGCCGGCAAAAGAAATGTTTAAATGCGCTACCGTAAACGGCGGAATAATCCTCAGACAAAATATCGGCCGAATAAAAGAAGGTTATCTCGCGGATCTGACAATAATTGATTTAAATTCTACGGCTTTCACTCCGAATTTTAACTTCATTTCCAATTTGGTTTATGCTGCAAACGGAAACAATGTTGATACGGTAATCTGCAACGGAAAAGTACTTATGGAAAACAAATATGTTGAAGGCGAAGAAGAAATCTTACACATGGGAAAAGTAATGGCCGGAAAACTTTTCTTCAATAAAAACAACTAACACGTAAATATATGTTTGCCATAGACGATTGTTTAATTTCCGACGATATTAAAACTGTTGAGTTTTGTTGCGATTTATCAAAATGCAAAGGTCAATGCTGTATCGACGGCGAAGTTGGAGCACCTCTTGAAGAAAATGAAATATCTTTTATTGAAGATTATATTGATAGTATTCTGCCGTATATGACAAAAGAAGGAATTGAGGCAATAAAACTTCAGGGCATTTTCGATTACGGTTTGGAAGGTGAATTTGTAACAACATTGATTGAAGACGGCGCCTGTGCTTTTATTTATTACGATAACGGAATTGTAAAATGTAGTATTGAAACAGCTTTTAAAGAAGGAAAGATTCCCTTTAACAAACCTATTTCATGTCATTTATATCCGATTCGATTAAAGCAATATAATGATACCATTGCCGTCAATTACGACCAATGGAATATTTGCAAAGACGCAGTTTCTTGCGGCAAAATAAAGGGATTGAAACTGTATAAATTCTTAAAAGAACCGCTCATTCGCCGATTCGGGGAGGAATGGTACGATAAACTTTGCGGATTAGTTGATAATGATTAATTGACAATTAGTTTTTCAGTTATCCGATTTTTAGCCGATAACAACATCTGTTTTAGATTTTACAATAATGTATTTATTTCGGATTATTTAGTGAAATATCTTTCATTAAACAAAATTCTTTTTGATTTACACAATTCATCTTACATTAATGTTTCCATCATTCAATTTCATAAAAATTTTATCAATTATCAATTAATAAAATTATCTTTGCACTCAAATTTTACATGGAGAGATGCCGGAGTGGTCGATCGGGGCGGTCTCGAAAACCGTTGTTCACGTAAGTGAACCCAGGGTTCGAATCCCTGTCTCTCCGCTTCTATGATTGGTTATCAATAAATTAACCTAATCACGCCTAATTTTACACCCATAAATGTGAGATTGGACGTTTCTGTTTTTAGGGGGCTGGAGTGTCGCAAAAAACATCCTCCTTTCGAAGAACTAAAGATTATATTACATCGAATAGTTTTTTTCAACAACAAAGTAGCCTCCATTTCGTGAAGCTCCTTTATATTCAATTAAATTATTTTCCTTTAAAATCTTAATGTGAGTTTCAACTGTACGCTCAGCAAGATTTACACCTTTTCCTATTGCCGGCACTCTACAAGACTTATTGGTATTTTCAGGATTTTTATAATAGTTTTTTATAAACATAAGTATTAATTTTGAACTTTGACTCAACTCAATATTTTCTATTATGTCTTGTGTTTCTTCATTCGATTTTTTAATGTTAATTGTATAATCGGTAGTTTTTAGGTCATTCTTGATTTGAGTTACTCCGTCGTTAATCCCCCTCTTATCATCATTTTCGTCCTTAGTCGGTGTTGTTACTCCACCTATTTTTGCCAGTTTTCTCTTTGTTTCTTTACCGGCAATTGGTTTGGAATTAAAAACTTTATTTAATCTTTCCAAAATATTTTCTAGATATTTTGGCGAAATATCTAAAGTAATGTTTCTGCCTTTTACTTTCAAATTCATTACAACAGAAGATTCGTCATAACTTAATATGTGTAAAGTAATTACTAAATTGTTCTTGTTAATTCTCAAACAGGTATTATCAGGAAATGTTCGTTCAATATTTGTTAATGAAGAATATTGCTCACGTGTATTACCATTAGATAAATGAAAAGTTGAATAGTTCCCTTTTTGCGAGATATAAATAATATCATCTAACATAACAGTATAGATACTTCCGCTTTTAGGTGAAACAATAGAGATATGATGTATTTCTTTCGCTAACGACAGTTTTTCGCGTATAATTTTGTTAAACAATTCATTATATAGTCTGAGTGTAAAGAAAAACATTAAGAAACAAAGGTCACGCATATAGATTAAACCAAATGCGGTTCTTAATGCGCCATTAATCTCATCCGGAGTAAAAGAATTAGCATAAAACCATGATATATGCGGTTTAAGTAAAAAATATTCTCCCAAGCTAGCTAACAAAACCGTTAGTATTGCCAAAAGCAAATAAATAATTAATTTTCCCTTTTGAAAGAATTTAGGTATTAAATAGAAATAATTGAAATATACCATAATAACAATAAAAAGAACACATAAAAGTTCCTTATATATTGCTCCAAATGCGACAGGTCTTAAATATGAATAATGAGAAAAGAAGTAACATATTCCTAACCAAAAAAGGATGTGCGCAATAATAATTAAGATGCTTTTCTTTTTATTCTGTTGCATAGTTTTTTTTACAAAGTTAAAACTTTTTTATTACCCCAAATTATATTTCGTCATATTTACGTCATATCATGATTTGACATGTTTTTGTATTTGTTTATTGCTTATTTTTATAACGAAAACTATTAACCTAACTTAAATTAAGTAAAAAGTTTATGAAAAAAAATTGTTATTTATTATTAAATATATCTGGACAATTGGTAACAAGAAACAAAATCACAGAACAATTTGAGTTTGAGGGTTTGTTATTTACCAGTTATCAGGTATATGCAAATGAATGATGAATAATATTAATAAAATTATGGGTAAAGCTTAATCAGATGTTACTTACTAATAATATTGATTTGTTACATGATATTTGGTATCTATGTAAAAACAACTTGGGTTGATTTACCTTTGTCGAGTTTAGCAATATGTCGACAAAGGAAGTAGAGTTCGTATTTTAGCATATATTATATTGCTAATTATCACAATACACTCAATAAATTAATCGTTAACTAAATAATAATATTTATGAAAAAATTTCTTTTAGTATTCTTTATTTTAACTTGTATTGCTATAACCACGATGCTTATTTTAACTTCTTGTGAAAAAGAAAGTGAAGAAACTACTATATCTGAAAAAACAACATCATTGCAATTTTATGACAGTCACCTAATTGATAGTTTTAAGAATGAGTCAATTGTTCAAGAATTTACACGAGTGATAAATTCGTTTAATATTGAAAAGAATAATGGAATATTAAAATTTAACTCTGCAGAGGACTTAATTGCAGTATATGATACATTGATTTATTACTCTAATGCTGTAGACGTATCTGTACTTAGCAGTTCAAAATATGAAAACTCAAACAATCTAAGCAACAATCCAACTTTGCTTGTTTTTGGAGATATTCTTAACTTTAATTCTCTATATTCAGAAATTGAAAAAACGATTTTGACCATGGAGAATACACGAGAAGGATATTCAGACAGTGAGAATCCAGATAAACATCATATCGTTTCTGACTTTCAAAGGGCAGTGCTTTCACCTAATGCAGAAGTAATAATAGGAAATCATATATTTTTATATGGTAGAGAACATAGTTTGATGATTCCTAATGAGAATTTTCAGAATCTGGCTCTTGTACACAGCTATTGGAACACTTATGGCGAAGAAGAAGGTTCTTATAAAGCAATTTGTGAATTTATAGCTTTTGCAAATCAAATAGCCCCTGGTATAATAGTAGGTCCATCTACGTTAACTTTCGATTTTTATGTTAATGTTGATAATAGCCTTCCTTGTGGTGAATGTGAATTTTTTGTTGACCCAACATCTCTGCCACAAGGTATTAATTGGTTTGAGGTTTTTACCTGGGACTTTGGAGATGGAACCAGTAATATAACAAGTCTTGTCGCAAAGCATACGTATGATGCCCCAGGTAGTTATTTGGTTACCTGTACAGTTTCTACTATAGATGGAAGTAATTATGTTGCAGAAGCTGAAAGAATAGTTAATATTAACACCTGTGGTACAGCTGCAATTCATAATGTGTGTATTAACCCAGGTGAATATAAATTTAATGTAAATTTTGCACATTGTAATAATCTGACACCGAGTTCTTATTTATGGAAGATTTATGATGGAGGAGCAAAGACATACAATGTTGCATCTCCTACACATACTTTTAACGTAGATAACGAATATACTGTTGAGGTTACATTAACTTTTCCTGATGGTTGTGTAGCGAAAGATGAAATAACAGTTTATGTTACAGGAACCGGTTCTAGTTGCAAACACAGTGATAAAGAAACTGAATATTATTATAATATTGCACCTGGGTATCGTTTAAAACATACTTTTAATTTACGTCACTTTTGGCCATTCCACCGAATTATTGTAAAAAGCGTACATGAAAAACAAAAATCTAATGGTAAGTGGGCACAAGAAAAGGCAGCCTATTTGTGGGTGTCTTTTGAAGGAACTATTTATGATTATAAAAAGCTAAACGGTGTCGTTTATACTTGTACCGTTTCTAATGTGCTTTATCCGAACGGATACTCAAAAACTAACACTAAAAGTATTACTTATGATTATGGCGTTGGAAAGAATTACAGCGTAAGAAATCAAGGAGTAAAATCAAAATGGAAAATAAAATCAACATCAAATGGACAACTATATGAACAAAACCCCGCACTTCAATTACATTAACAAAGCATCTTTATTGCTACTGTTAATTCTATTTCTAAGCTCCCAATTATCTGCCCAAAAAAATACTTGGACAGTTGGTGTTAATGCCGGAGTTAAACAAGAACTCAATTCTATATCTCAAAACTATAGGTATATTATTCTTGGACAAAATGACTTTTCACCGCAAGCAGGCTTTCAATTTTCCTACTATTTTCATGACAATTTTGCCATCGAAAGCGGATTGTCTTATTCATCAACTAAATTACCTGCTCTTGTGGTGAGTACACTAAAACATGCAAATGTAGGATGGAATGAAAGAGTACCTTTTATGCCGTCAAGCACGTTATACCATTCTATTCAAGTTCCTGCGTTACTTTCTTCATCGTTTTCAATATGGAAAAATTTGAAATTTTATGCAAAAACCGGCTTGTGTCTCAATTTTATGATACAAGATAATGATGTAGATATAAAGCGAAGCGGGGAATTAACAGGAACTTCTATTAAAGATGGAATAACATATCAACATTTATTAGATTTTGATGTGGAAATTAACACAGCCCCAACTGCATACGAGTTGTTGCTTAATGCGGGAATAGGCATAGGATATGAATTTCCAATGGGATTAGGAATCTCATTTAACGCATCTTTCGCACAAGGTTTTATTATTACTACAGACGTTTTAACTTCCTACGGATATATTTGGTCGTCTACAGAGCATGAAGAGTTTTTCACTTCGGGATATGAGAATATATCTTATAAAACTAATTATTATAGTTTAACCTTAGGGATTTTCTATAAAATTAATAGTAACAAAAAATAACAATCAAAGAAAAACAGATTGTGTAAAGAATGTGACTAAAATTTTTATTAAAAACTACAGGTTGCTGGTAATTGCAAAGTTACACATAGCAACTTGCAGTTTTTTTATTTCCCCAACCTCCTCACACCATTTTCCACCATCTTCTCAAACCCATATTCACCTCCCTTCGAATAACCCTCACACTATCCCTATTATTATCAAACAAATTCTCCAGTTTACAACAGACTATCAAAATACTATAAATTGGGAAAAACTATAGCAATGCAGCCGGAAAGCTTTGTTACCATAAGGCAGTACAACGCATTGAATCTAATAATATCCGAACGTACCCCTGATAACACAATAATTTATCACGCTTATGACAGAGGCGGATTATTAAACTTCGTAGAAAAAACAAGCGGTTCCACTACTTATAATTATATAAGCAATATAGAATACAACTCCAGATTATAAAGAGAGAAAGTATATTACGGCAATAACACCTTAACCCATTTGTATTACGATAAAAATACATTTAGACTAATAAGACTGTTAACCACAAGAAACAACGGCAATGATAATATTGCAGGATATAAACTAACGAAGGAAACATTACCCAGCAAAAAGATGATGCCCTGCAAACATTTTACTTTAATAACAGTGTAATTGCACCAACCTCTAACTATGAGTATGATTCTTTGTACAGGTTAATAAAAGCAACGGGACGGGAATTATCAGCGCTAAACATGCCCGATTACAATGACTTTACTAACAATATAGCTTGCCCTAATACTGCGAGCAATGCCATGCAGAATTACACACAGTTATATGAATATGACGGCCTGGGAAACATTTTGAAGATGCATTCCCAAGGCAACTGGACAAGAAAAGTTGTAATAAAAGATAACATAAGAGAAGAAAGATATTACATTGGCGGTTACGAAGTTTACAGGAAATATTCCAACAGCAGTTTGGACATAGAAAGAAAAACTCTAAATATCTCCGATGATGAAAAAGTATTTGTAAGGATTGAAAGCACGAGTAATGACAGTATAACTCGTTACCAATACGACAATCATTTAAGTTCTGCTTGTTTGGAATTAAGCGATGATGGAAGTATAATATCCTATGAAGAATACCATTCTTTTGGGACAACAAGTTACAGAAGCGGAAGAAGTGAAGAAATATACGTAATTTATCCCGTAAATTAAACATATAATTCATTACCTATCTACAAGCGAGTTTAATTCCTCCTTTCATTTTAATCTTATTTTCTTCTCAAATTGTACTTAACAAGTACAAAAAGTTTAAATCAGTTTATTATTTAAAACTGTTCAGTATGCGTTAACTTAGCTCGTTCTAAGATAGGGAATAACCTGGAAAATAGAAAAGGGAAAAATTATTTACAGTTTAAAAAATCAGGAGAAATGATAGGTTGAATATGTAAAATCTATTTTACAAAAATCACTTTCCAGTCATCAATCATATCAATTACCAGCCATTGGTATTCGTCGGCCATGGATAAAGAAACATCCGGATTCTCTTCATATTCGTATTCCCGCTCTTTGTCATTGTGATTTACTATAAGCTGCAAATTCGGGTATTTACTCCCCTGCGAATAGCGAAGCATATATACATCACCGCCGCCGCCTACATTTCCACAGGCTAAAACCGGACGTTTGCCTATGTGTGACAAGATATTGGCCGGTTTGGCTTGTTTATCATTAAAAGAAATTAATTCATCGGTAATATATAAATCATTAATTCCGGCACTATCGATGTAACTATATTTATTACTTGAACCAATCACATTTTCAGGTTCAATATTGTAAAAATCCTTTGAAATTACACGTACAAAATCCGTAGAACCACCGGAACAGATGAATACTTTAAATTTATGATCTTGTAAATACTTGATCAATTCCAACTGAGGTTGATAACGTATCTGACTGAGACTGCAATTGCGACCGGGGTACCGGAAAGAAGTGAAAAAATCTTTTACTTCTTTTTCATATTCCGCTGATGTCCGATTTGTTTGCGAAGCATTCATCAATATACCAAGTTCTTCTCTGTTCATGCTCCTCAGGTAATCTTCATCTTTTTCGGCAACTGCCTTAAAAGGTTGAGAATTTGCCAATTCCGGTTTTTTCTTTAAAAGCTGGGCTATTTGATAAAACATAAATTCCATTTGAACCAATGGATGTTCCGCCCATAAAGTTCCATCATTGTCGAAAGTAGCAACACGGTCTTCTTCGGGAATGAAGTCGGCAGTTCCTTCTTTGGTTACTTTTGTGACATAATCAATAATCGTTTGCTTTGTAATAGTTTGATTCCAAGATGGCAAAGGATCTGTATGTACATCTTTTCTGATATTAAAGGTTTGGGAATCACAACCCATAAAAATAATTGCATACGATAGCAAAACAAATATTACTGTTATTTTTTTCATGCGGTTTATATTTTTTTTAAGGTTATATGAAATTAGCATGAAAAGAATAATCATCTGTTTTCATGATTACTCTTCTCATACTCGTTTCATAGCATTTGTTTAATAATATATAAATTTTTATCCTACTTTATCTATTTTTTCTTAGGCTTTTCCTGTTTCTCATCTTGTGTTTGCGGCATCATCCTTTTTGCATTTTCATAATAATCAAGCCCTTTTTTTGCTTTAATCACGGTTTTTGCCTGTTCCATAATGGTTGTAGGAACGAAACTGGGAGGAAATGAACGAGGAGGATATTCTTTGAATGATTCAATGAAAACAAAAACATCCTGTGTTGCACCGTAAACACCACCTATTTGATTAAGACACCAATCCCAATAAGTGTTTGAAGTGATATCAGCTCTTTCGAACGGATCCTGCATCAGGTTAAATGTTTTTTGAAGGCGCAGTTCTGTAAAAGGTTCTGACCATACTGCCATGGTACCCTGAACACGCTGTTCTGCATATACGTATTTCATATGACCTTTCCTATATGCTACCAAAAGACCATCGTCATCGGTATAGATAAAATTATCACGATTACTTTTTACACTATTATTATTGGTAGCAGAGCCTTTAAAGGTGGTCAGGAACTCGGACTGATCGTATCCGTCGAGGTGTACTTTATAGGTTTTACCATTATAATTATATCCGTTAAGACATTTGTCTATAATGTTTGACTCTCCTGCCCATGTACATAGTGTAGGAGCCCAATCATTATGGGACATCAGTTCATTAGTCACGGCACCTGCTTCTATATGGCCGGGCCAGCGAATAATACAAGGTACCCGGAAAGCACCTTCCCAGTTGGTATTCTTTTCGGAACGGAATGGGGTCATAGCTCCATCAGGCCATGTATTCATATGCGGGCCATTATCTGTCGTGTAAATCACGATCGTATTTTCAGCTATTCCCAGATCATCGAGCGCCTTTAGTATCTCTCCGATTGTAATGTCATGTTCAATCATCCCATCAATATACTCACTGTCTCCATATTGATACTGGCCGCGGTGTTCATCTCTCACGTGTGTTCGCAGATGCATACGGGTTGAATTAAACCAGCAGAAGAAAGGTTGTCCGTCACTCGCATTGCGTTGAATGAATTCAATGGCACGGGCTGAAGTTTCATCGTCTATCGTTTCCATTCTTTTTTTGGTCAAAGGACCGGTATCTTTAATGGTCTGTTTACCAATTCTTCCGAAACGTGGGTCAACCGTAGCATCATCCGTATCAGACGCTTTGCAGTCCAATACACCACGCGGGCCGTATTTTTTCAAGTATTCAGGATCCTTTGGATAATCAGGCAACTCCGGCTCCTCTTCTGCATTCAGGTGGTAAAGGTTACCGAAAAATTCATCAAATCCATTCACTGTCGGCAAAGATTCATTGCGGTCTCCAAGATGGTTCTTCCCGAATTGCCCGGTCACATAACCCAGACTTTTCATAAAAGTACCGATCGTCGGGTCTTCCTGACTAATACCCATATTTGCCCCCGGATAACCTACTTTTGTAAGCCCGGTGCGAATACCGTGTTGACCTGTAATGAATGCGGCTCGTCCGGCCGTACAGGATTGTTCTCCATAATAGTGCTGAAACTTCAGGCCCTCCTTCGCCAGACGGTCAATATTAGGGGTTTCATACCCCATGATTCCGCCGCTATAGGCACTAATGTTCGTTGTGCCTATGTCATCACCGAAGATGACCAGAATGTTTGGTTTGTTACTTTCTGCTTTTTTTTGAGCAGCCGCTTTTTGCGGAATAAGCGTCCCTGTTGCAAGGACGGCTCCCACCATCGTTACTTTGACAGCTGTTTTTAATTTACTTTTTAAACCCATTGTTTTAATTTTAATTACGTTAAACTAATTTGTTATTTATAGTGTAAGATCTCAATATCAAGAATTAATTTCAATGATATAATCCATCACGTATTCTGCTAACAAAAAATCGCGGAGACGGGAAAGCCCCCCCGTTTTTATAAGATAATCTTTCAATTCCCGAACTGGTATATCATTCTCTTTTGCAATTTCCTCGACACGGGCATCCACATCCTGTTCGTCTATTTCAATATGATCTACTTCGGCTATTCTTTTCAATATCAGCAATAATTTCACTCTGTTTTTTGCATTTTCCCGGGATGAATCTTCGGCTATGCCCTCCTCCGTATCAGAGAAAACCAATTCTCTTTCAATAAAATCATCATGAACATCCAATTGGGTATGGGCCAATAATTTTTCGGAGACCTCAGTCAGCTTTTCTTCCTGTTTTTCCGATGTAATGTTGAGATTCGAATAGTCGGGAAGTTCAAAATCCGGCATTCTCAAGAAATTAGCTTTAAAGCAGAATCGTTTATACGGAACCATTTCCGCATCGCTAACCGAAATCGGAGAGCCGGCTCTAATGGCACTATCGGTCAAAGCCTTTCCACATAACTGCTGACTGCATAAATAAATCATATCATTTCGAATCTCTTTATGAAAAATTTTCTCTATAGCCGTCTGGGGTGCGCTGCCCGGTCTGAAACCTTTGACGGGAAGCTTAGCATATTTCTTCAATAAATCCGAATAATGATTTTGCACTTGATCCCAATCAACAGAAATCATTAACTCTATTTCAGGCGTATTACTATCTTTTATACTAATATTCATACGTTATTTTATTTTTTAAATTTAAAGTCGAATTTGTTTACATGAGAAAAGTATCATCAACTTTTATCTACTTTATCGGCTTTATAAACTATTTCGTCATACTCGATTCTTAATTTCTTACTTAAAAAAATACATTAACGTTGCTTAATTCTGATCTAATTCCGGAACATCATCAGCAATCTCAAATCCCAGTCGGTGAACAATTTTTCTGATATAAGGGTCGATATGGTTAAAATATTTGTATAACCCACGGCATAAATAATTTAATCCGTTTTCACCATGAGTTGTTCTTAACAGCCGGTTTTTAGGGCATTCTCCTGAGCAGGCAAACAAATAACGGCATTCACGACATTTTATCGGCAGGGAAAAGTCTTTTGCATAGCCGAAATGTTCTTGCTCTTTTGAAAGAGCCATATCTATCAACTTAGCTTCGTTTATATTACCGATCTTATATTCAGGATATACATAATGGTCGCAGGCATAGATTGAGCCGTCATGCTCCATAGCGAGTCCTTTTCCACAAATGGGCGAGAAAATACATAAGGGCGAAGGTTTCCCTATCCATTGTTCTACAGCGCTATCGAAAAAAGGGATATATATTTTCCCGAAATCGCGTGTATACCATTCATCGAAAATATCAATCAGAAAATTACCATAATCATCCGCTTTGACACACCATGACGCCATGAAAGAATCCGGATGTGAGGGATCGGCATGCGGTGAATTCTCTACCGGCATTTCGTTTGGCTTCCAATGTTGCGGAGGAGTAGTGGCAAAGTCTTTAGGTTCCACAATCGGGATAAACTGCATTTGTTTGCTTTGCACCTCATCGCGCAAAAAACGATATACTTCCAACGGATATTTGGAATTCAGATCATTTACTACGGTTAAGGTGGCGAAACGAACATTGTGTTTTCGAAGTAACTTTGAGGCATTGAGAACTTGCTTGAATGAGCCTTTGCCTCCTTTGTAGGTTCTGTATTTATCATGCAAGTGTTGCGGACCGTCTATACTGAGCCCGACCAGAAAGTTATTATCATGCAAAAAGCGGCACCATTCATCATCTAATAAAGTTCCATTGGTTTGCAAATCGTTTTCACACCGTACATGGGAAGGCGCATACTTTTTCTGAAGAGCAATTGCTTTTCTGAAAAAATCCAAACCCAGAAGAGTCGGTTCTCCCCCCTGCCATGAGAATACGATATGCTTTGCATTTTGCTGTTCAATATATTGTTTGATAAAATTCTCGAGAGTCTCATCCGAAATCCGCCAATGGCTCTCCGTACTCAGCAGCTGCTCCTTGCTTAGATAATAACAATAACTACACCCAAGATTACAGACAGGCCCCGCTGCCTTTATCATGACATGCATACGTACCAGGGGCCGGCCTCTGTAAATGGGCTCTTTTGCTGTAAAGCCTGTTATGCTCATTCTCCGTTTTTATATTTTCTAAAAATAAGTATCAATTTACCTTCACTACCGCCGGGATCTGCCATCTCCCCGAGATAACATCTTCGGTGGGTCCATACATACGCAATATCATATAGAATTCCTCATCTGGCGCCGGTAACCAGTTGGACTCTTTATCTTTCCCGGGATGATCTTTTCGGATATATATCGTTAATGAACCGTCCCCGGCATACTTTACATCCGAAGAACTGTTAATAGCATAGCGGTTTATATCATTTGCTTTTAAATATCCTTTCTGTCCGTATATAGTCAGCGACCAGAAAAATTTTGCCTGCGGAAGCTGGCCTTCCCTGAAGCTAAGGGTATAACTATTCGCAGATCCATTGAACTTATCTCCGGAAATATCTACCCCATCCACAAGATAAAGGGCTTCTTCGGGAGTATTCACGTAGATGTATTTCCACGCGGCGGCGGCATTGGTAAGATAATCCGTCCCCCATCTGCCGGCATTTTCGGGCGAAAATTGCCATCCATTGACCTCTTTTCCTATATGATCTGTTTTTGCCCTGATCTCAGCTTTTGCCTCGGCTGCCCCTTCTTCTATAGCCTTCCATATTTTAGCAGGAAAATCGCTTTTACTGAACTTTTCCCTCACACCCAATCCGATAGATTCATATTTATCCATTAATTTTTTGTCAGACTCGTTCAAAATCTGATACTGTATTATGTAATTAAACATATTGAAAAATCCTTCTACATCGCCTGTTTTGGCATCATATGATTTTGCCGTCCATTGGAGTGTATCTGCCGGAGGGGCTTGTGTCTGAGCAAATGAACTTAAGGGTGTAATTCTGAATTGCCTTCCAAGCATTAATGCCTCCTCATCTTCAGGTCCGTACACTTGTATACGTCCCAAGGCTAATACTACGGTAGCAGGTATCTTAATGACTGTATCAATACCGGCAGGCGTTTCACCATCCCAATCCGAACGGGCGACCATGTAATTACCCGGGCCATCTCCGGTAGCTAATTTGCTGATATAGTCAGGACAATTAGTAAATATATCAAGTAGCTGAATAAGAAAATCCCGTCCGTCTTTCATTTCCGGAACAGAAAATACCACAGGTTCATGACGGATATCAAGTACAGCCGGGCAATAATAGGTATCATTGTTAGGTGATACGACAGTAGTATCTGCCGGCGAAAACAACCTTGCTTCCACCCACATTGTATTCCAGACATTCTTACTATCGCCCACTATTTTCCAAATGGCTTTATTGTGTTCTACCGCAGGAAAAGCATATATATATGCTTCCTTGGCTAACGATTTGGCATGCTCCGGTGTCAATTCCGATTTCGGGCCACCACAAGAGATGAATACTAAATTTATTATAAAGAATGTCAATAGTTTTATCCTGGTATTCATATATTTTATTTATTTAAATTTTTATAGTAATTCTTGTTTTTTATATTTGTGTATTTATTTCACTTCTTTTGGGAATGGCTGTTGCCATGTACCGTTCGTAATATCCGTTCCCGGCCCATATAAGCGGATTATGCAGTTGAAGGGGCCTTGTGCAGGAACAGGCAGCCAGTTTCCTTCTTTCGCCTTTCCGGGTGAAACGGATTGCAGATAGATATCGAGACTTCCGTCCGCATTGTATTTCAGGTCTTCAGACCTATCCCCGATAGAGTATCGATCAATAGGATTTTGTACCAGTGAACGGTTGGGCAGATTGTATATAGTTATACTCCAAAAATACTCTACATGAGGTATTTGACCTTTCGTGAAATGCAGTATGTATTTCTTATCCCCTGTCAGCGGGTGATTATCTATATCGTTTGAACCGCCCACATATACGGCTTCTTCTTTTGTATTGCCATATATTCCAACGGCAGCTGCCGTTGCTCTGGCGAGGTAGTCATTTCTGAGGTCGCTTCTGGTCCCAAACAAGTTCATCGAATTTTCGATATGTGCAATACTATCTTTCAAAGCTGTTTTTCCATCTTTTATACCTTCCCTGATAGCTTCCAGCACTTCTTTAGAGTATAGGGTTGTGTCTAACGGTTGTCCCGGAATAATACCTATCCGGGCAAATCTCGATCTCAGTTCTTTTTCCGAAGGGTGCATTGAGGTATATTGAAGTAATATATTCAATATGTTTATAAAAGATACATTCATATAATCGGGTTCGCTCCACACCGGCAATGGCAATTTATACGATTTATGCGTAGGAGTTTGTATCCCTGAAAATTCGTGAAGCGGCATCAGATTATATTGTTTTTGGATTTTTTCCACCGTTGGCATGTCGTTTTCGTTCTTTAACTCCGTACGTCCTAATATACACACCAGATTAGTTTCACAACGGAACACGGAATCCACGCCTGCGGGTTTATTGCCTTTCCAATCGGGGCCTGCAATTAAATATCGGCCGGCTCCATTGCCCGTGGAACGGGAACCGACATAGGCAAAGTTATACGTGTAAAGATCTATCAGCTGCATCACATAGTAGCGATCGGCAGGTATGGCCGGAACTTCAAGTATAACAGGTTCATCCGAAAGGTCGAGTATGCCCCATGAATATGGGGTGTCGTTATTAGGGGATACGATGGTTGTGTCTTCGTAGGTAAACATTTTCGTATAATTCTTGAATCGGTTGAACCCACCTGCATAGTCCGGAGAATTCTTATCCATAGCATAATGATAAATGCTCTTGTAGTTATAAAACATCGAATATCCGTATATCCAGGCTTCTTTCGTAATAACACGTGCACTATCCGGAGACGAAGTAATATTCGATCCCGGCACTTTTGTGCTTTGTTTGCATGAACTCAGCAGGCAAGGGAGAATAAGTATTAAAATTACCTTTTTCATATTATAATGGTTTAAATTATGGTTGTGTATGATTTATGAAAAATATCCGTATTATACTCCGGTTTAAAATTGTGTATTAACACCAATAAAAGTCTGAAATCTGGTCTGTCCTTCGCCTTTTGCCAAAACCGAAAATTGAGGTTCGACAAAAATATTAAGAACTACTTTTTTCACCATGACAACTTTGCCTATACCTAATCCGAGCGGGATATTGTAATTTTGGTTTTCGAAATTGAATGACCATACACCTGTGCTGCGCAAATATGTCCCCTTTCCTAGTTGTAGAATTCCGAATAATTGCACGGTCAACATATTGACATCGGCCACTGATTTTTTACCTGCAAATGATGCCTGCCATTGAAGCAAAGCTCCGGATTGAAGAATTGGATTCCTTGAGAAGAAAATCATGGCGGCAGCTCCGGCTTGCCATTTATTAGAAGATAAATCATTTGTTCCTGTCGGGAATGTAATTAAGGGACCAAATCCGACTTTAATCCCATTCATATCAAAAGTGCAGATTCCGAACAGATTAAAGTCTCCTAATCCTGATCTGGGACTACTTCCCGGCGCCCAGCTTGTTATTAGAGGTAGCGTGCCCCGTATAAGGAATCTCCCAATGGGCTGCCCATAACGCAACATCAGCATATTTTGTCCTACACCTGAATGCCCATATACATTATTAACAATATAATTATGCAGGTTGATTGCCTTGCTTTGTGCTAAAGGGTCATTGGCCTTTTTTAAAGTTTCATCGTCTAAATTTGTCTGCTGTGCGAATATACTTCCAATCGCAATCACACTAAGCAGGAGAATTAAAGCTACTTTTACGGTTACTCTCATTATTGATTTTAATTATGGTTTAACAAGATTTTACTTACGAAAAAATCGGAATTGCTTTTTGGATACGTTTCTCAAAGTTCTGATATTTTCTGCAAAACTATAGAAAAGCCACAAAAGAGGGAGTGTTGAATCGTCAAAATATTATATGACAAATCGTAATTTATTTACTTTTTTATATGACAGAAAATAATTTATATGCCAAATCGTAAAAAGAATAATTTAACTCCTTCTTTGTCAAATTTAACATATTTATCTTACTTTTGTATCATGAGTAGTTTTTTATTATATCTAAACGCCATAACCACACTAATTCCTGTTTTTTCGGCATTGTCTTGCGGAATAATGATAAGCCTCTCTATTGGTGATAGCCTTTCGTTAGAAGAAAAAAAGTTAAAGAGCATTGTTGCATTTTATTTTGGATTAGCTGCAATAGGATGGTTTACTACATTTTGTTATGGGTATTATCCGAAAGTTTTCGTTTTTTTGAATGTTCCCTGTATGCTTACATTCACATTAATACCTGTATTATTTTATCGTATCATTTATTTCTTGACCCATTTGGAGCAGAAAGATCGCTTTTCATTACTGCATTACCTTATACCTGCTATCCTCACGATTGTGTTGTTAGTGTGGTCATTTTTTGTTCCGTTCGATATACAACTTGAGATAGTGAACGGCAAAGGACTTGTGATCCCTGCCGGATATGAAACATATACAAAGTTGTTTACTTCAAAACCGGCACTGCGGGCTTTATTCGGGATCATATATTATGCGATGATCATATTGTTGCTTGTTCGTTACTACAAAAAAGCATGTGCCCCCAAAAGTTTGGTAAGAAAACCGGCAAAATGGGTGTTTTTCTTGGTCGGCATTTCAGTGGCGTCAATGCTTTCTTCCATGCTTCCTACGTTTACGCCACGGAGTGTGATATTCACTTCTGTATGGACATTTATTGCTGCTATCGGGATTGCTACGCAGCACATTTTACTGACTTATCATATTATACGGCGTAAATATATGCTTTATTTAATCTACCCGGAAGCCTCCCAGGTAAGAAATAGGCAAGTACAGAAAGAAAAAACGGATCATCCCACTCGCAGGCATCATTCCGGAAAAATAACACAACAGAAATTTAACGCTTATCTTCAAAAAGAAAAACCATATCTCAGATCCGATTTCAGAATAACCGAATTAGTAGATGTTTTTGATGTGAACCGCAGTGAAATATCCGGGTTTATAAACGAAGAATACGGCATGAATTTCAATGCTTATATAAATCAATGGCGGCTTAAGGAGATGAAACGTTTGGCCGCACTTCCATCAAATAGAGATCAGAATGTAAATACTTATGTTACAAAAGCCGGATTTAATGATTTGAGGCAATACTACAGAGTGCTGAGCCGGGAGCGTTACAGAGAAAATGATATGACTAAAATTAACGAGCTTACAAAGAAATGATAAACATTGAAATAATACAGGCGATTGCTTTTTCCGCACCCATGTTCTCAGCTTTAGTATGCCTTATATTCATGTTATTATATTATCATAATAGTACCGGAATTTCTACACGAAAACTTACTCTATTGATGATATTCACTTACATAATGGCATTTTTCTGCTGGTTTGGCATTATACTCTATGTAATGGATTATGACGCATTTGTACGGTTTAATACTTTTTTCTTTCTGGCTCTGATGTTAGACCAGGTATTGTTATATCATTTTATGTTTATTATTACCGGAACAGGAAACAAACGCAGGTTTAATACTATTCATTATATTGTACCTGTTATACTTGCGGTTATTATGGGGGTATGGTCGCTTCTGACACCTTATGAGGTGCAATATTATATTGTAGAAAGCCGTGGGGAAAATGCTCCCGGCTATCTGTGGTATTCACGTTTCTTTTCTTCCACAGTCCCAATATTTATCATATACAATATAATATACCCTATTGCCGGTTTTTACCGTATACGCGTATATCGTCGTGAGGTAGTAAATTATTCAGCTGATGAATACCGCACCTCCGTAGGTTGGCTTTATATGTTGGTATTTCTTATATTATTAACTCTTCCGTTGGCATCTGGTGTGCTTTTCGTTCATAAAAGTATCTTTTTTAATTCTACACTTACTATTATAGGTGCTTTATTGCCGATATTTCAATATGTAATTATCTGTTACAATCTTATATCGGGTAACTATGTGATCATAGATATAGACCCCGCCCCACCTATAGGGGAAATAGTCGAAAGCGAAACAAGCCTACTCAACCGCAAACGATTCGAACAATATATATATAATAAAAAACCATACAAAAATTCCAAGTTGAGAATTATTGATGTTGCTGCCGACTTGTGTACTAACCGTAGTTATGTGTCAGCATTCATAAATAAAGAATACGGCATGAATTTTAGCCGTTATATCAATCTCCGGAGATTGGAGGAACTTGACAATCTTCGATTATTACCGGAAAACTCTAAAAGCAGTGGTTTGGAGTTGGTATTAATGGCCGGATTCAGTGGTTATCGAAGTTATCTACGTGTAAAAAAAGATGAAAACCAAAAATCAATATTAAGTAAAACAATCGGATAGCAGGGTAGTTGTTTTGTTAATCAAAGATAGGCTATAAATATATGTTTAAGAGTTTTACAAAGTAAATTTACTTCGTTAAAGATGAAATATATGGAGGAAAAGTTTCAAAATCCTGCCTCTCCGCTTAGAAAAGAATCAACTCCACCCTTCCATTCCTCCAAATCGACCTTTGTATTTACTAAAATGCAGCCTTGCTTTTGGTAAAATGGAAGGGTGCTTTTTAAATTTGCTCCTTTGTATTTTTGAAAAGCAAGGGTGCATTTGCCTGTGTGTAGAATTTCTTTTGGGCCACCCTAAGCTGAGGGGTTAACTTTATGCGGTATTACATAACTTACCGCATAAGTTTTTTTAAAGAAAATACCTCCATATAAAAAGGGGGAAGGTATATAAACTTCCCCCTTAAGGTTGTTCTACAACGGTTTTACCGGAATACAGATATCCACAATGTGTTTCTGCTCGGGATGAGTGGTGTAATCGTTGTGATAGAGTTCGTATGTACAACCGTCGCCTTGCTGGTAACCGCTATCCACAAACCAGTTGCACATTGAGTTCCAGGCTTTTTCAAAATCGGCAAAACCAAGCTCGAAATGTCCGACTGCATACTTTCCGCCCGGAATTGTGAGTTTGCCTATTTCGCCATCCACTTTTACATCTTCTTCGATAATGATACAGGCACTCTGACGAACTTTCTCCGTCTCAGTAACGGTAGGGTCATCGTGAATTACCGATGCGCTTTTACTGATATTCGGTGTGTAAAGTCCGCGAGGGTAAGCCCATTTGAATAACTTTCCATATGCTTCTCCAATTTTATTGAACGCTCCGATGTGGCGCACATACACTGCCTTCATTTCAGGCATTTCTTTAACTTCAATGTTTGATTTCATAAAATAAAATTGATTTGAATTAACGATGCAAAGGTCGGTACTCTCGCTCAGACCGCTTTTCAAATTCTTGCGAAGCATTTGTCCATTCTTGCTAAACAACTTACCGTTCTGCGAATAAACTGGTTTATCGACTTTACTGAATTGGCTGGGTGTTATGCCGAAATACTTTTTAAAGGTTCGACTGAATAAGGAAATGCTTCCGAAGCCACAGTCATAAGCTATTTCGGTAATTGATGCGGGATTTTCTTCGCGCAGTTTCCAAGCAGCTTTCTCCACCCGCAGACGTTGAATGTAGTTAATGGGCGTTTCGCCGATAAGAAAAGTAAATATCCTATGAAAATGGAAAGGTGAGAAATTGGCAATATCTGCAATTACTTTCAGCTCTAAAGAGTTGTCAAGATTTTGATCTATGTAATCCATTACCCTATTGATTCGTGAACGGTATTCTATTCGACTTCTTTCTTGTATATTCATAATTTACAAAGATATACCCATCAAGGGGAATAGATTGTTCTATTCTTGCTAAGTTGAAGTAACATAATAAAATCTTCTTCATTCTCATCAATTATCTTAAAACCCAGCCGTTCATATAAACGAATAGCCGGATTTCCTTTGGTGATGCTCAAAGAAACCTGCCGATAGCCTTTCTCTTTCATCAACGCTATCATTTTGTTCATCATCCGAGTACCCAATCCTTGATTGCGGTATTGTTCGAAAATGGCAATTGCAATTTCGGGTGTAAGTTTGTCGATATAGCCGCAGCCTTTCGGTTCTCCTCGAAATGTCCTTATCCAAACCGCACCCACAGGCTTGTCATTAAGCAAGGCGAGCAAGCAGCGGTCGTCTTTTTCCGCGCCCCAGTTATCCCAATAAACCCTGACTTGCGGGTAGTAGATTACTTCTCTCGGATAAGGATTCGTCGGGTCGGGGTGGTAAATGGCTTCATACATGAAGTCTTCCATTAAGGAATATTCAGAGGGACGAATCCCTCTGAACATTGCATTTATACTCATAGCTTCTTTGCTATATAGAACACATAGCCATAAAATTCTTTATACTTATTGTATAAACCTTGTTCACGACGTTGGTTCACTATAAGATCTTCCGCCATTTTGTTTCCTGCATATTTTTTTAGGAAACCTTCTTGCACTTTGCTGCAAGGAGCGAAGAAATATTCCGTCCAACAATTCTCAGGAATGATGAAAGTAGCTACAGGAATGTATCCTGCTTTCTGTATCTGGGCAACTTTGTTCGGAATTGTATCTATCTCGGGATAATTTTCCATCCAAAAGTCGGTTATCTCATCAGGACGTTCGTCTGTAAACCATGTTGCTTCCGATGCTGCGATGTAACCGCCAGTTTTCAAGTATTGCTTCCATTCGTTAAAACCCCGCTCGAAACCTATATTATAAATAGCGCCTTCCGACCAAATGAGGTCTATGGATTCTTTTTCGAAGGGAAGCGGGTCTATCATTGAACCTACAACGCCTTTTACTCGCTCATGCAAACCAAGTTGTTCCGCATTTCGATTAAAGATATTTATAAAATCGGGAAACAAATCGAGAGCGGTAATTTTGCCCGGAACGTTCTGAGCCAATACCATAGTTTGTCCGCCAGTACCGCAACCTATGTCGGCAATGCGCGATTGTTCGGTCAGATTGTCGACAAAGCTCAATGCTTTGACGGTTGTTTCGGGACTACCGGGTCCCTGGCGTTCAACTAATGCGAAGTATTCGCAGATAAGATTAAAATCGAAGTCGTGAATAGTATTATGTTCTGTTGTTTTATTTTTGTTACTCATGATTATTTATTTGAAAGTTAAAATTTGAAAATTGAAAGTGTTTTAGAAAAACATTTCGATTTTATTTAATATATAAATACGGAAATAACCCAGACAAGAAAATGCCTGAGTATATATTAGGGGAAATAACCTTGACGGAATGTCAAAGGTTATTTATTTCACGGACTCCTTCTTCGTTTTTAACATAGGCTGCAAAAGTAATATATTTTTCCGGAAATATGCTTAAAAGTTTTTACTTTTAGTATATTCTTTTTCGTATTTTTGCACATTAAGCATTATATGCCTATAAAGTTTTTTTATGTAACATAAAAATAGATGAGTACAAATTTTTTCTACAAGAAGCTAGGTTACGAGCATTTAGCCAAATGTTCGGAAATACCAATTTCTAATCCTGAATATCAGGAATTGGGAGGAATAGGTGCAGATAAAGTTTATTTCTCAGGAGATTTTCCCGCCATTTTATTTAAAGAAGTTAAGGCATTCGATATTGATGCCTTAAAGCAAATTGCCGAAATTCAACACAAAGCATGGAACTATCGAAAAATCATGTTTCTTTTTGTTGTGTCAGACACTGAGATTAGGATTTATAATTGTTACGAGAAACCCAAATACATAGAACCTGATTCTGACTATGATAAAGAATTAAGTCTATATCAGATTTTTAGTAGCACAAAAGAGGATAAAGTAAATTTAGAAATCTTAGTTGAAATTTTTTCTCGTATAGGTGTTGATTGTGGTTTAATTTGGACTAGCGATTATGGCATTAGAGAAAAAGTTAACATACAATGGCGAATAGACCGATTCTTAGTTAAAAGTCTTGTAAATACAGCAGAACTCTTAAATAAAGATATTAATAATAAAGAAATAATTCATGGATTATTGATGCGCTCTTTATTTATTTTGTATCTTGAAGATAAAGGGGCAGCCCAAGAAGCAGGGTTATATGAAAAAATTAAACAAGGAGCAAAAAGTTATTTTAATATTTTAGAAGATGTCGATGCTACATATCGTCTATTTGCTGAACTACAGACACATTTTAATGGGAATGTATTTCCTGTAATAGAAAATGAACAACAATTTGTTACAGAAAAGCATTTGGAAAAAATTAAAGCTTGTTTTACAGATGGAGATATTTCAGATAATCCAAAACTATTTGAATGGAGAATTTTTAATTTCAATTTTATTCAAATAGAGTTGTTGAGTGAAGTGTATGAAAACTTTCTTGGAGAACTTACTTCCAAAAAAGCTAAGGGACAATTTTATACCCCATATCCTTTGGTAGAATTAATTTTAAACGATAAACTCCCCACTTCTAAAGATAAAAAAGAATATAATGTTAAAATAATCGATCCCGCGTGTGGGTCAGGTATTTTTTTAGTTGAAGCATATAAAAGACTTATTCGCAGATGGAAGAATGCACATCCTAATGAAAATATATCTTTCACAAATTTAAGAGACATCTTAATAAATAATATTTATGGAATTGAAATAGATCCATTAGCAATCAAGGTGGCTGCATTTAGTCTTTATTTAGCATTAGTAGAGCAGTTAGACCCCAAAACTCTATGGATTAAGAAAGAATATACTCTTCCTTACTTAATAAACAATCCACAAGATGATTCTATTGTAAATAAACAAGGGAATAATTTGTGGTGTAATGATACTATAGGAGAAATAGACACAAACAAATTTGTCAAAGCTGATTTACTAATTGGTAATCCTCCATTTGGAACAGAGGGAATTGATTTGCCTATTAAGAAATACTTGGATAACCGCAAATATGCACAAGAGAAGGTTCTTGCATTTTTAGACAAGGCTATTCAATTTATAAATGATGAAGGGCAAATTGCTTTAATATTCAATACTAAGGTATTGACCAACACAAACAAAAAGTATCAAGAATTTAGAAAATGGTTATTTAATAAAACATATGTAGAGAAAATTTACAATTTATCAATCTTCCGTAAAGCCAAAAAGGATTTTGGAGGGCAACTTTTTAATTCTGCGGTAGTTCCAATTAGTATTGTTTATTATAGGAAAAATACTTCTGAAAATATTTCAGATACGATAGAATATTGTGCTCCCAAAACCTATGTAAAATCTAATGTAATAGATGGTTTAGTCATAGATAGTACTGATATAAAGCATCTCCCTCGATATGAATGCCAAAAGCCTGACACAAAAATCTGGAAGGTTGGGATGTGGGGGAATTTACAAGATTTTAGTTTGATTACAAACTTGAATAACTCTAAATCAACAACCGATTTAAGTACTTACTTTAATCAAAATAATTGGATCTTTGGTGCAGGATTAAACGGAGACAGCGATCATAAAGATTTTGTGCCAACACCTATCATCATTACCAAAGCGATTAGCAGATATTACACTTCTGATAATTTTGCAATACCCAACGATGAGTATTACAGAAAAATCAATGATTCTCTATTTATTCCCCCATTTGTAATATTAAAGAAAGGACAAAAAAACAGACAAGTTACAGCATCTTATGTCGATTATAAAGCATATTGCAAGAGTGGTGCATTTATCATTAATAAGAATGACAAGAATATTGACGATGTAAAAAAAATGTTGGTAACTTTTATCAATTCAAATTTGGCTACATATTATTTATTTCTTTCTTCTTCTTCATGGGGAATTGAGAGAGAGCAGATTTTTTTTAAGGAATACCTCGAACTTCCTTCTTTCTTTTCAAATAGTCAAAACTCGAAAACTATTATCTCATTGTTTGATCAGTTAATTTTCGAATTGAAAAAAGATTTTCCAAATGAAAATTTTATTGAGCAAACAGAAAAAGCAATAAACATAGAATTATATAATGTAATAGGATTGACAACTAAAGAACAAGTGTTAATTCAAGACACATTAGAGTTCAGCCTTGATTTATTTGAACAAGGAGAAAACTCAATAGGCTTTAAACGAACATTAGATACTGAAAATAGAGCATATGCAGATATGCTATGCAATGAATTGAATGATTTTCTTCAGCACTCATCATTCAAGGCTAATGCCGTAATTTTCGATGTTCAATTAAATGACCCTCTTAATTTGGTCATAATATCTTTTGATAGTAAACAAGAAACTGTTCTTAGCAAAAGTGCACAAGAATTATCTCCTGCCTTGAAAATGTTAAATGAGTTTTCATTGCAAGAAAAAGGACAGAACATATATGTAAGAAAGCAATACAAATATTATGATACAAATAAGATATATTTAATAAAACCTAATCAGAAAAGATTTTGGACACGTTCACAGGCTGTTGATGATGCATTGTCGCTGACTATAGAAATTGCAAATATGGGAGGCGATATATGAGTAAAGGAACATTAAATGTATCAATCATAAATTCTTTTAAGCAGGAGTTTGAATGGAGGTGTTTGAACCTACTGATAGATGCCTATACATTCGTAAACTCATGCGATAGTGTAAATATTGATTGTGAAGAAGAGTACATATCAGCAATCTTATTTGACTATATAGATAATTCTCAACAAGCTATTAATTGGAGAATTGATATTACGCCCGAATATCGACTTTATAAAAGCGATATTCTAAAAAAGGCAAAATCTGCAAAGGAGGCTCCAAGAATTGACTTTAGGTTATGTGGTTGGGCAGCTAATTCTAAACTCACTTATTTTGTAGAAGCGAAAAATTTAATTGAAGTTGATTCTCATAAATCAAAACGAAAATCCAAAATTTCAGCAAATAGCCTTCATGCACGTTACATAGAAACTGGTATTGACAATTATTTATCAGGGAAATATCCGCAGAATGGATGCTTGGTTGGTTATATACTTCAGGGTAAAACTGAAAATATAGTATCAATGCTAAACATGTGTTTATGTAACTCGAATAGAAAAACAGAAGTCCTACAGCCTCAAAATTTAAATTCTATGAATTTTGATTCATACTATATTTCTTTCCATAACAATTTTCCTTTTATCAAACATTTAATGTTCGATTTTACTAAAAACTGACAGGCTAATTTATTTTTACGATATTATATTTATTTGGAAATAACCATTTACCCTATGAAGTGGCAACATTGTATCTGAGGTTTGTGATTAAGGGATAGGAGTAAGCAAATTGTTACTATCCTTTTTCTGCGGCTCTATCCGTCGCGGAACAAATAAAATATATCTTTCAACCATAAATTAAATACAATGAATGCTAAAATATATCCGAGAATTAAGGATTCTCAAACTATCTATCTGAATACTGTAATCGACAATCCTAATATTATAGTCGGGGACTACACCGTTTATAACGATTTTGTTGATAATCCGACTTTGTTCGAGAAAAACAATGTACTTTACCATTATCCTATAAACCGTGACCGCTTGATTATCGGTAAGTTTTGCTCGATTGCCTGCGGTGTTAAGTTCATTTTTAATAGTGCAAATCATACTTTAAATTCATTATCAACTTACACTTTTCCTCTTTTTTATGATGAATGGGGATTGGAAAAGGCCGATGTTGCGGAGGCCTGGGATAATAAAGGCGATATTGTTATAGGGAATGACGTGTGGATTGGTTTTGATGCTGTAATCATGGCGGGTGTTCATATTGGAGACGGAGCCATCATAGGGGCAAGAGCCGTTGTTACTAAAGATGTTCCGCCTTATACGATAATGGGCGGCGTTCCGGCTAAAGAGATTCGCAAACGTTTCGATGACGAAACTATTTCGAAGCTACAGAGTCTGAAATGGTGGGATTGGTCTATAGACAAAATCAGAAGGTCTATCCCATTCATAATGAATGCCGATATTACAGAATTGTCGCAAGTATAGTTAATAAATTAAGGATAAAGCTTGAACGTCTTGTTCAAGCTTATTTACTACACCAAATTCATTTTAGCTTTAAACATAAACCATAAAGATAATGTGTGTTTAAGTTCACGGCTTTTTTATAAATTAATTCCGGCCTTTCGTGCTTGCGAATGCTGAAGCCGGCGACTGATATTATATAACTTTCCGTCTTTAATGAACTTGCTTCCTGTTTGTTTGAACTAGAAAGACACGTTTTGTTGCATGCATACGTTATGCAATTCCATCACCCAATCGAAGTTGCACGGACGAGCATTATAGCCCGACTCTCCTCCGGCAACTACTTGTTCTGCCCACGAACCGATATCGTAACCACTGAGATCTATTCGCTCCAAAAGCGGTTCGCAAATAATAATTTTATGTTTTATCGGAGCTTCTTTATAAATAGGCAAACGGTAATCGGCGCGATCTTGAGTTTCAACAGTACAACAAATGGTTACATTATCATATCCGTCGCCCCAATCATCGGGTAAGGACTTTTGCAGACGGTCGATACGTTTGGTAATTATCATAAATCGCAAATCGCTCCGTTGGCGTATCATTTCCCATGCTTCTTTACGCCACACATCAGCATCTTCCAGAAAGAAGTCGGAAGTAAAACAAGTATAAACCAATGTGCCCGAAGGAATCTTATAATCACCGTTGCGTTTCCTTTGTACGGGCAGGTCGAACAACTTAGTTTTGAAAACGACAGTGCTGTCAATGCCCCGTTTTAAATCGCCCCGGTAAACATAGCAATGCCGGCAACCCGCACTTAGCTTATGACAGCCATGCCATAGATTCCATATCTTAGATTTTGATTCGATAGCGTTCATTGTCATGAAACAAAAGGAGTTTGTGTCTTCATCATATTTTACCTCTTATTTGATTCAGTCGTTGCGATATACCTCCGTGAACTTCGATTGTCTCTATGCCTAACTCTTCAATCAATTCGAGCAGAATTTCGTTTACTTCCTGTCGGAGTTCGGGCAATTCCGAGCATGGTATTCTATCAGGTTCCTCAATCGGAACAAATACGAGTAAATCAATCTCAGGCATTACGGCTTCAAGCATTTGATAGAAAGCCTGAATATCTCTCAATCCGCCGACACCTTGGATATACGCAAACAAATCGATAGGACAGCGATCGAAAATGGCATTGTTGCCACTTGCCGATATTTGTTTTATAGAATACTCGAACTGCTCGATATAATCGTCAATCGTTGGTGTTTCGGAAAACAGATGGCCCCGCTCTTCCAGCTCATAATAAGGTTCGGAGTAGAACTCGTAATCAGGGAGCAACTTTTGCAACTCCTCAACTATTGTTGTTTTTCCAACACAATGTGAACCTGTTACTGCTATTCTCATATTTAATTTTCTATAATTTAAGTGATTACTTTCCGATAATCGCCGTCGCTCTTTTTTATAAATCCATTGCTTAACAATGCTTTTACCGAGAAAATATTTTCTTCGGAAGGGTCAGCCGCTATTTCGCGTCCGCCCGTTTCAATGATTAATTCTTCTAACTTCCGTATTACTATCTTGCTGATTCCTTTATTCAAATACTCTTCTTCGCCAATCAGATATCCTATTTCAAAAGTATGATTCTTTTCTGCAACATCTCCGTACAAATACTCAAAATCGTGTCCTTTTTCCTCAATACCTTTCAAGAAAAAGCAATCGGCAAAGAGGCAATATCCAATTTTCCGGTTGTTGTGATAAACAATAAAATGCTTCAAGAAATCGTATTTGCCGTCTTTATTGGATACCTCATCCGACCAAGCTTCTCTTTGTTCTTCTCCGTCAGGACACAACCTTTTGTAGATATATTCTTTATCCAACCATTTCTCAAATAAGGAAATATCTTCGTTTTGAAGAGGTTTTATTGTGATTTCGTTTGCGTTTATTGCCATTAAAAATCCCTTCTTTCATTCCCAATTTTCATTCAACACAGCGTAAATCACATCGTCAACCCATTTCCCATTTACAAACAGACTTCGAACGAAGTGGGCTTCTTTCCTGAAACCAAGTCTTTCTACTAATCGGATGGAACTTACATTATCATGATCTATTGAAGCTATTATCCGGTGCTTTTCCAATACCTTGAACAGATAGTTAATAACTTCCCTCATCGCTTCGGCAGCATAACCCGCATGCTGAAATTTCCCATTCAACGTACATCCGATTTCAACTTGTTTATTTTGTGCATCAAAAAAATGAATACCTATATCCCCGATTATTTTTTGGTCATCTTTTCTAAGAATAACGTATTGAAACCATGTTCCCTGTTCATTAATCCGAAAAGAAGTCTTTTTTATAAAAGTTTCAACATCTTCAACCGTTTGAGGAATCCAGCCTTGATATTTATTTGCTTCCGTATCCGAACGGTACTCAAATACCTCGGTTTTGTCATCAAGTTTAATCGGCCTTATTATTAACCGTTCTGTTTCCATTGGTTTCATTTTTTTACCGCATCTTTATATTTATCCGCTATAGGACGTTCAGAATAAACATAAACCAGATTGCCGATCGGATCGAGCAAGCTAAAAGCACGATCGCCCCACTCGTGGTCGGTAATTTTTTCTACAAACGATAGATTCAATGGTTTAAGTTGGTTGTAACAAACATCTACATCTTCAACCGATAAGTTGAGAGTTACGCCGCCGCCGAATTGAGGGCGATTCATTTCCCCATTGTGCCCTTGAAAGGATAGAAACAGCGGTATATCACTTTCGAGGCGAATCATAACGTACCAATCGGCATCGAAGGCAACGGTTGCACCGAAGTATTTACTGTAAAAATCAATACACTCTTTTATTTTATCAGTATGAAATGTAATGGATAGGTCTTTGAGTTTCATGTGAGTTTGTTTATGTTTTTCAACATTGATTATAATAAATCGGCCTGATAAATTCTCGATTCTTCTCCCCAAGGATGATAACCTTGTCCGATATAACGGAATCCGTATTTTTCATAATAACCAATATGACTTGTACTGAGGTATAGATTACTAAAACCTGATTTCAAGCTGTCTTCTTTTGCTTTATCCAAAAGAAGAGAACCGTATGCATTACCTCTGTGATTTTCATCAATGAAAACGGCGCATATCCACGGATATAAATCCATACGACTGATAAAATCGTTTGTTATTAAGCCTGCACAACCGATTATTTCATTTTCTTTCTCCAATAAATACCATTGAGGTAACGGACTTGATGCTGTGAGACTATGAGTAATGCTGTCATCATATATTATGCGTGAAACGGATGACCACTTACTGCTGATATAATCTACCGCAACATCTTTGTATTCGGGATTTTCTCTGACTGATATTATTTTCATTATTATAAATTTCTTGTTGCCGTATATTATTTCGGAGAAAGACCGTTTGTGTAATACTGGTAACTTTCTTCTATTATTTCAGGAGTGTCTGCCTCTAAAGCATACAAAATCTCACGACAAAAATCCAAGGGTGCAGTTCCGTTAGCGGTAACAATATTTCTGTCTCTTACGGCTTGTTTGTTGACGTAGTCGGCTTCTCCTGTATATTTCTCTCCGGCAAACTGTTTCAGATAATCCAATCCGTTGCTTGTATGCTTTACATTGTTAAGATAACCGTTCGCACCAAGAAATACCGAAGCGTTACAAATTCCGGCAACCAATTTATTTTCCTTGATTGCTCTCTCAACAAGCGGAATAATCTTTTCCGCTTCAGGCGAAAACCAATGCATTCCGCCAATCAATATCAATCCGGCGAAATCACCCGGTATATCATTCAAGTCATAGTCGGGTAATATCCTGAATCCGCCTATCGAAACAACGGGGTCTTTTGTTACGGACATTGTCTTTACTGTGTATCTGACCGGACTTCCGGGCTTTACTCCCAAATTTAAACAGGTAGCAATATAAGCTCCTTCCCAATCGGCAAACTCGTTTAAGAGTACGAAAATTACTTCTTTTTTATTCATCTTATTTTTATTTTATTACTTTTTCTAACCAATTTCTCAAATAATCCAATTGTTCTTTTGTGTGGAAATAATGTTCGCCATTTTCCATAATATCAACTTCACAATTATGCGTAATTGCAAACGAATCCAAAATACTTTTATCTGTCAGATTATCATTTTCTCCATATAAAATGAATGTTTTACTATTCCATTTTTTAACCGGATGGTTTCTAACATATTGGTAATAATCCCAAGACAGTGTTTCGCCAAAAGAAGTTGCAATTTCCCTTTTGTCTTTCAATTCATCTTCTGAAACATTTGCCCATTTCATCATATTCCGAATCAATTGCTCCATATCTAAAATAGGAGAAAGGAAAAGGCATTTGTCTAAAATGATATTTTGATAAGCCGACAAACTGAAATAAGCTCCCAAACTACAAGCATACAGCGAAATACTTTTATATTTATCTTGAACGAATGAATAAATTCCGTTCAAGTCGGAAACGGCATTTTGAACCGTACACGGATATGATTCATTTAATCGTTCTCCATGCTCAGGTAAATCAAAGCTCAGAACTTGATAACCTGATTTTTCTGCTATGTATGCAAAATGTTCGGCTTCTTCTTTTCCGGAATGTTTACCGTGTACATACAAGTATAACTTATCCGAAGCGAAGCCATACAGTATAGCAGAAATATTGTTTATTTTAATTTTATTTTGCCTATTCATTGGCATTCAGTCCTTTCTTCATATATCGCTGCGTCCATGGGCAATGTACCATACACTTCAAACAGGTTGTGCATTTCTCCACCTCTATCATTTCTTCGCGTTCCATACCTGATTTCCAAACAGTACCTTTCAAAGCATTAGGTTCGCAAACATCTAAGCAAATACTGCAATTGCCGCATTGAACAACCGGCAGGCCGCTTAAAGTTGTATCCAGCGGAATATCGGTTAATACTGCTCCCCAGTTCAGACAACAACCGTATTCTTTATTTACTAAAAGATTGTTCTTTCCAATCCATCCCAGTCCGGCATGAGTAGCCAATGTTTTTAACGGGAGCATTGATTTATTGCCTTCAAAATTGTTTGTTGCTATCTGGTTATCTTCCGAAAGTGAATAAACTCTATATCCTTTCTTCTCAATAAATTCGGATAAGAGGTCGGATATGCGATACATTTCCATTTCTTTGCAATAATGTTCATCATCATCGAAATAGTTACGGGCAACCATATCGGGCACATAATTGGGATTATCATTGACCCTTTTTAGGTATTCGGGAGTGCATTTAACACTAAATAATACGGCAGACGAAAATCCCCGATTCTGCTTTTCCGCCAAACCGGAGATATCTACAAAATAAATAAATTCTATTCCGTGTTGTTTTAATTCGTTAGTAACTGTTTCGTTAAGTAAACTCATATATCTGCTATTGGATATACAAAGATAAGGATTTATTCCACAGGAGTATGGATTTCTGTTTTCCTATCCTTAAATTTTACTTTCGGGCAACAACAAACATCTCGCTATTAGATGTGAAATTATTATCTTTTAAGATATTCTTATGTATAGTTACTTTTCGAAAACCCGCATTCTTCAAGACCAAAGTAATTTCTTCTTCCGAGTAATATCTGTCCCAAACAATAAAATGCTTGGTTTCGAGTTCCGACAGCAGATTATATTGATAGGCAAATGTTTTGTTTCCATGATAATGAAATGTTTGACTTAGCAGCAAGTATTCATCTTTATTCCAAAATCCGCCTGCAGAAGCATACTCCCAATTCCGTTCTTCCTGCTTATCTTTTATCAAATCGTCAGTAAAGACATCGAATATAAAACTTCCTCCTTCTTCCAAAGATTGATAGATGTTTTTCAGCAGTTTGTCTCTGTCATTATCGGAATGAGTTCCCAAGTCGCAGTAAATCATGATTACCGTATCGAATTTCCCATAAGGATACTCATTGATGTAATCACCCAGAATGTAATGAATATCTTTCCTTTCAGCAATCGCATACTCAATAGATGCCTTATTGAAATCAATTCCTGTTACTTCATAACCTTTATCTTTGAATAAAGAGGTATATAACCCGGGACCGCATCCCAGATCAAGGAGGCGGTTTTCCGGTTTAGACTGACTGAGCACAAAATCTGTGATTTTTAATATAGATTCCTGCTTTCGACTGGCCCCGTCAGACGTTGGCTTCAAATGTTCTTTGAGCATCTGCTGCCGAATGTAAGGGTCAGTCCAAATATTGCAATCAGTTTTTTCGAATAATAAGGGTTTAGTATCTTTTATCATCATATTGGTTTTTCAATTGTATTTTATATAAAATATGCTGTTTTAAAGGATGATCATTCGGCACAACCGGATGGAAAAATTCCTTTACTTTTTTCATTCCTATCTTTTGCATCACTTGTTCAGAAGCTTTGTTTAGCAATGATGTAAAAGACCATATCGTATCAAAGGATAGATGTCGTGCGTACAAAAGACAAGCTTTAGCCGCTTCAGTAGCATAACCATTATTCCAATCTTTATATCTTAGTCGCCATCCGATTTCAATGCCCGGAGCAAAATCAAAGTCAAACAAGATATTATGGAATCCGGTATATCCGAGAAATGAGCCGTCTTCTTTCTTTTCAACAGCATATAAGCCGTAACCATATTCGTAAAATTCATCTTGTATCCTATTGTAAAAATCCAAGGATTCTTCTTTTGTTAACTGTTTTAAGAAATACTCCATTACTTTGGGATTTCGATTCATTTCGGCAAAAGAAGGTATATCACTTTCTTTCCAATCCCGTAATAATAAACGTTCTGTTTCTATGTATGTCATTCTTTTATTCTCAATTCTTCCAAAACCTTTCCGTAACATCAACCATACATTCATCAACTATTTGATAAAACTTTTGATTGGTTGTAGGGATATTCAAGGCGCCGTATTCTTTAATGTAAGGGCCTAATTTGATGTAATCGAAATTGTTATAATTACATTCGGGCGGAAAACAGATTTTTCCGGAATACCAGGCGGTTTTTAATTGTCCGTTTGTGAAATGTTTTACAAAATGAGCGAGTTGTTCAATCTCACCAGGATTTCCGTCACCACCCATAAAACATACGCAAGTTACTGCACTTCCGTACCGATGAATCAATTCGGTGATAACATGCTCATTTAATACTTCTCCTATGTCATCTTGTAAATGCGGGCTATGGCAGCCGACGCATATATTGGGACAATTGGAAATATTTATCGCAAGTGAGACTTCACCAGGAATTTCCTGGAAAACTATATCATAACTGATGAACCGTAGCATAATGACGACGAGAGGCTTCCTTCTGCCTGCATTGTGAGAAATTGCTTACGCGCTTCAAATAGCCGATAATTCTTGTCAGGTAATCTAAATTATGACTACCGCAGGCCGGACATTCTTCCAAATTGTGTTTTGTAATATGACCGCAATCGTTGCAAACTGTATTAGGAATATTGAAAGTAAAATAATTACAGCCTTCTTTTGCCGCAACTTTCAATAATTGTCTATATTGTTCTTTAGATAAATGTTCATGTAGATTAAGATGCAAAGCCGAACCGCCTGTTAAATGTTTGATATATTTCTCGCCATGTAAACGAAATTTATCAATAATATTTAATTTCTCATCCTCAACAATATAAAAATAACTGTTATAACAATCCCTATTCACTTTATATCCGTCTTTTTTATCCCATTTTGCATGTTTAACACCTACATTCTCGGCAGGAATCATCTCACAATTAAACATCAAATCTTTATCTCTGTATTTCTTATTGTATCTTTCAACAGTACTGAGAATTTCTTCCGTAAACCGTTCATATTCCGGATTATCATTGATTTCAATTCCGAGAAATTCAGCCGCTTCAACAAGTCCGTTTACACCAATAGTTAAATATTGACGGCCTATATTGATATAACCGGCATCAAACAAAGGCAACATTCCTTTTTTATACATTTCCTTTAAATTCTCATTATAGGCTGTCTGAACTTTATGTACCAAATCAATAACTTCTTCCAAAAAGAATTGATAGTGCATTTCCCTTTTTGAAGCATATTGAATACAACGATTCAGATTGATTGTAAGAACACTTTTAGATCCTGTGGAAACACCGCCTGCACCGAGAGTATAACTGAACCCGTTGTCGCTGATTTCATTTCTCAAACGGCAACAACTACTTAGTGAGTCGGCACTATCGCTCATGTATGTAAAGAAAGAATGGCCTTCGGAATACATTTCAGCAGTGAAATCTCCATATTCCTTATCCTTGACATCACCGTTTTCGGTAAGAAGAGCCATTGTTTCAACGGGGAAAGTAAGAACGGCACGGGTACGTTCTCTATTGAACCATTTCATAAAACGTTTTTGCAACCAGCTGAGCGAATCCCAATCAGGTTTACTGTCATCCGGAAAGACAAAATGTTCAAAAAGACTTTCGAAATAATACCTGTCGTAATAAGAAATATTCCAGAATACAGCCTGAAAGTTACGCGCACCGGTTGGTTGGTTGATAGAATAAACTATTTGTTCGAAACAATCAGTTATTATCTTATCCAAAGTTCGCTGCTTTACAGATAAATCGACAACCTTATCCACATCCAAATAATAATTTTTTCCGTATTCTAATCCTATAAAATAATTCATGTACATCAGAAACTCTGGAGTTGCGCAGGCACCGCTCAACATGCTGGAAACCATAAAAACCATATTAACAAATCCGCCGCAAAAAGATTTCAGATTTGTTGGTGCTTTTGAATTTCCTCCTATTGAAGTTGTGCCGCCGATAAGCCAAGGATACATTGTTATGCTGGCGCAATAATTTGCCAAACTTGTTTCATCATTCTTATAAATAAAATGTCTGTTTAATAAATCAATATATTTGTCGGACAATTCTTTACCATACATTTCTTTAATCTTGTCCGTAAGCATCCGGCGATTCAAACGAATAAAATTAGACTTAGGAAGTTCGCCGATTAATGTTGCCATATTTTTATTTTCTACATTCGCATTGGAATCATATTTACTTCCTGAGGCTGCATTAGAAGCATCACAATACTCCATCAGGAAATTAAGTTTATCCATTACTTCACGGTCTTCCGTATGTTTTTGCCGATAAAGCATATATGATTTTGCAACGGCGTAATATCTTTCAGCCATCAGGGCAATTTCTACCTGATTCTGAATTTCCTCAACCGTAACACCGTCTTTTATACTTACTCTGCTTAAAATGTTTGTAATGACATCTTGGGTGGCAAAGCTTCCGACAGACAGAAATGCTTTAGCTATTGCATTTTGAATTTTTTCGATTGAGAACAATTCTTTTTTGCCGTCTCTTTTAACGATATATGTTTCCATAGATATATTGATTATTTTTTCTTTTTTAAATGATGTAGCTCAAGGAGAAGCCGGATAGAATTTACTAATTTACCTTCTGGAAGTAGTAAATAATCTTACGCTTTTTCACCCGAAAGCTACAGATTTTTGATATCGGCAGGTCTTCTGACTTGTTTCTGAGTTCTGCTCCTTCCCGATTAAACATCAGTGGTATTTTGCAGATTCATAATAAAACTTACAGCTACGGGAATAGCTCCTGATTCTCACAGGATTCCCTTTTAATTCCGGTTGTCTTAAAAACAATTTAAGGAAACCGATATCAATCGCAAAATTATATATAATTCTTTCCTAAAAATGTTTTTAAATTGATAAATTATTAACAAAATATCTTTTTATACTCATCTGTTTAATAGATAAATAAAAGAAGTTTTCAAAAATAATTGAATATAATTGCATACTCTTAGAAAAAAATTTAATTTTGTCATCATAATTAAAGAAATATTTGATAACATATAAATTCATACGACATGAAAACAAAATCTACAATTATTTTATTAGCTTTTTCCTTTTTAATATCAAATTTTATTTTCGCACAAGAATTAAAACCATACAGATATTATCTTGAAACCAAACAAAAAAGCGAGAACCTTTCACCTGATGTTCTTCCGGTTGATAATCAAAATGCTTATGACGTGAAATGGTATTTTTTAAATCTCAATGCCGAAAATAATACTGTTGCTTTATCCGGCGATGTTACAATCAAAGCCGAAGTTGTTTGGCCTATTATGGATACTTTATGTCTGTATCTCCATCAAGACTACACTATTGATAGTATTTTAATTGATGGCGTCAAGAAAAGCTTTATAAATGAAAGTTATAAACGCATGGTAATCGATCTTGATATGCCACAAAATACTTTATTCGACGTACAAGTATTTTACCACGGAGCATATACCGGCTCTGGCGGTTTTTTCTCCGGAATCAGTACAGAAAGAGATCAACGCTACGGTAATTTTGATGTCACATGGACTTTATCCGAGGCAAACAATGCTTATCATTGGTTTCCGGTTAAGCAAGTCCTTTCTGATAAGGCTGATTCTTGTTGGGTTTTTATTACAACTACAAAACCTAATATGGTAGCTTCTAACGGTTTGCTGACGGATGTTGTCGATTTACCGAATAATAAAGCTCGTTATGAATGGAAATCAAATTATCCGATAGCTTATTATCTAATTTCCATTGCAATAGCTGAATATCAGGATTATTCTATTTATGCGGAAATTCCTCAAACGGGCGAGCAACTCTTAATTCAAAATTATATTTATAATTCTACTCAATGCCTGGATCAGAATAAAGCGGAAATTGATGAAACAGCGGAAATGATTGAATATTTTTCTGAAATTTTTGGAGAATATCCTTTCAGTTCCGAGAAATACGGACACTCGTTGGCATATATGGGCGGAGCAATGGAGCATCAAACTATGACGACAACAGGTTATTTTTATGACGGAATTATTGCTCATGAATTAGTACATCAATGGTTTGGAGATAATGTGACTTGTGCTTCTTGGCAACATATTTGGCTTAATGAAGGATTTGCTTCTTACGGCGAATATTTATGGTATGAATATAAATACGGAAGACAAGCTGCTTTTACACAATTTAAACAATATGTAATTAATTCTGTTATAAATTATGGAAAAACAGGAAGTGTTTATGTACCTATTGAACAGATTGATGATGAAAACCGAATTTTCCACGCTACATTAACTTATGACAAGGGTGCTATTCTTGTACATATGTTAAGATATGATTTAGGCGATGATGATGATTTGTTTTTCAATATTCTACAAACTTACCAGGAACGCTTTAAGGACAAAGCCACTGTAATTGACGATTTTATTGGCGTTGTTGAAGAACTTTCGGATATGGATTTTACAACTTTCTTCGATCAATGGTTTTATGGAGAAGGTTATCCTACTTTCAATATTTTATGGCATCAATCGGGAGGTCAATTAACTTTGAATAGCACTCAAACAACTACAGCTTCAAATATTACTCCTTTATTTAAAGTAACATACGAGTTAAGAATTAATTATAGCGATGGTTCAAATGAGATTGTACCATTTCTTCAAGATGAAAATAATCAGCAATTTGTATATAGCATTCCTGACGGTAAGACAATTTTATCAATAAATTTCGATCCTAATTTTTGGTTGTTGGCAACAGCAACACTTATTTTTAATCCGGTAGGCATAGAAGATTTTAATAATGATAAAAATATCATCATATATCCAAATCCGGCATCAAAGATTATTAACATTAAATTTGATGCAGCATTGCAAGGTGAAAAGGATATTTTCATCTCCGATTTGAATGGAAAGATTATACAAAATATTAAAACTTCCGATGATTCTTGCACAATAAATATTGGTAATATGCCAACCGGTACATATTTCTTATCCGTGCATAATGAAGCAAATGTTTTTGTAAGAAAGATAATAAAATCAAATAATTAAATTTTATATAGAATTTAATTAGTGTTTTTTATATAAAAAGAGAGATCTTAACAAATTTAATTGTAAGGTCTCTCTTCTTATTTCGGATTGATAGTATATAACCTTTTTTTAGTTCTTATTTACCTGGATTTCTAAACTTCAAATTTTCAAAATTATTAACTTCCTCAATCTTAACATTTTCTTGTTCTTTCTTTTTAAGATATCGATGGCATTGCTGTAATCTATCGTAGCCCAGCATTGTACCGAGGATAAAATCTTCTTCAGGAGTAAATTTATTCAAATTTTTATCTCCAATCTTATCAATAACCCGAACACATTCGGGTTTTCCAAAAAATAAATTGATTTTCGAGGGAGTAACATATCTTATTATATAATCAATGTTTTGCTGTTGCAACTTAAGCTCTGCAAGCGGTTTTAAAGAAGCGTCCAACGTATGTAGAACCAAGTTACGCAAACCTTTTTTATATTCGTAGATATGATGGGCTAAAACTTTCATTATAAAATATTTCCCCGAAAATCAATTTAAATTAATATTAACTTTAACTATTTGAATAAGGGAAGAATATTTGCAATCCATTTATCAAGCCTGGCTCCCGTCAAATTACTTTCAGTATCTTCATCTAAAGCCAAACCGATAAATTTGCCGTCAACAACAGCTTTAGAAGAATCAAATTGGTAACCATCTGTAGAAGTTTCACCAATAACATTACAACCTTTGTCTTTAATAGTATCATAAATAATTCCCATACCATCAACAAAAGTATCCGAATAAGAGCTCGCATCGCCTAATCCGTAAAGGGCAATAACTTTTCCATTAAGATTACTTTTTTCAAGTAAAGAAATTGCAACATCCCAATCGTCCTGTAATTCGCCAAGACCCCAAGTAGATGTTCCCAAAATCAGATTTGAAAATTCGTCCAAATCACTCGCTTTTAATTTTGACACCTCAATTAATTTAATATCCTCGCCGGAAAGTTTCTCTGCAATATTAAGAGCTATGGTTTCTGTATTACCGGTTGAAGATCCGTAGATAATCGCTATTTTTTTCATACTAATTCTTATTATGATTATTAATAATTATTGATTTAAATTGTTATTGCAAAGTTCGGTTCCTGACTCACGGCAAACAATCCCAATAAGTAGGTATTTTAAATAAATAATAATCACAATTAGTTATGAGGCCAACTATCTATCAGATTCTTTTTACAATTATTCTATCGATATGATATAAAATATCTGTTTCATCTATATACATTCCATAAATATAGTCCATTTCGTTTTCTAAAAAATATACTTCATCATATCTTTCTGTCAGACCATATACATATACCATTATTCCACAATCTTTTAATGATTTCAAAAGCACTCTATTCTCCAATAAAAATGTTTTTGATATTGCTACATATTCAATTTCTTTTTGAAGTATATCATCTAAAATATCAGGTACGGAAATTACCAAATTTTCGCTAAGCATCGGTTTAATACCTTCCTCTATTGCAATATCAACGGCTTCCCAAGAAAAAAGTTCCATAATTAATCTATCCTTAAAAAGAAATTCTTCTGCAAAAAGTTTCGGATTATTTATTTTATCAGTTACCAATATTGCATCGGGATGATCTTCAAACCATTTATTAATCATATCCATATTCATTGGGGAGAATCCATCATAAATGATTTGAGCCATAAAAACATCTTCGCTCAAAGGAGTTCCGGATAATTCATAATAATTTGTCATGTTTTTAAAATCCCCCCAACCATGAGCTGCTACAAATTTTCCGTCGGAAGTTGTTATAATATCCAATTCAAGAAACCTACATCCTTTCTCATAAGAGAGGTTCATTGCTTCCAGCGAATTGGTCAAAGTAAACTCTTCTATTGCGCCGCCGCCGTGTGCAATAAAAGAATCGAAATAAATAAAATAATATGTTTCTTGGATAGAATCACACGAAACAAAGAATATTGATAGTAAGTAAATTATGTTTTTAAACTTCATAATTTAATTCCTTCAATCTTTTTATATTATTCTGTGTCTTTCATGGCCTTCAACATAAATAGCACTGAATGGGCGCGCCGGACAATGATATTCGCAGGCACCGCAACCGATACAAATTTCCGTATCAACAACGGGCAATTCATAAGAATAGCCTTCTTCATTAATTGTAACCATAAATATTGCGCCTGCAGGACAATGTCGGGCACAATTTCCACAACTCGAATTATCTCTCAGGACAACACAATTTTCTTTGATAAATACCGCATGCCCGATCTGTGTTGAAGATTTCTCAAAAACATCAATTTGTTTTATTGCTCCTGAAGGACAAACTTCCGAACATTTCGTACACTCCGGACGGCAGAATCCTCTTTCGAATCTCATCTCAGGCTGCATAAATCTCGACAAATCATTTGAAGGATGTAAAATCTGATTCGGACAAACCGAAACACACAATTGACAAGCAGTGCAATGTTGGGATAAATTTTTTATACTTGATGCTCCCGGCGGACAAACTTGTGTAAGTCTGTTAGGAACTTTCTTATCTTCGATAATGGCCAAACCGCCGTCAACCTTCGTACTTTGGGCTTTTATTGCCGATGTTGCCGCAAAAGCCGCAGTCCAGAAAAGAAAATTACGACGAGAGCTATCTGTTTCTTTAGCTGCTGTAGAAGAAACTTTTTCGGTTTTTAACCTTAATGAATATTTTAATGACTTTTTATTGCAGCTATCAATGCAATTCATACAGGAAACGCACCTGCTATAATCTATTTTTCTGTCTTTTGAATTTATACAAGATGCTTTGCATGTCCTTTCACATAATCCGCAATTATTGCAGGTCGACTCACTAAAACGAGGTTTGAACAATGAAAATCTTGAGATCAATCCTAAGAAAGTTCCTACAGGGCAAATCGTATTACAATAAATCCTACCGTTTTTCCATGCTAAAACAGCAATTATTACAAAAGTGAGTATTGCAACAATAAATGTTGAAATACTTTTTATCCAAACATCTGTTGAATAAAATGCATAACTATTAATTCTTTTTGCAATAAATGCAAGTAAATTGTTTATTCCCAGGTAAATCGGCGCAAAAAGATTTGAAGCAATGCGTCCGTAAGCGCTGTATGGTTCAAGAATCGAAACGATTACACTTACTCCTGCTATCAAGGCGATACAAAATAAAGCGAGAACCCCGTAACGTAACCAATTAATAGAGCGCAAATATTTGAAACGATATTTTTTACGATTTGTGACGCGAGAAACAATATCTTGAAATACGCCCATTGGGCAAAGTACCGAGCAATAAACTCTACCGAAAAGCAAAGTAAATAACAACAAAAAGATTATAATTCCAATGTTTACCGCCAAGATAGCAGGAACAAGTTGGATTTTTGCAAGCCAACCGAACCAAGCATGCAGGGTACCAGTAAAATCCAGAAATAATAATGTTATCAGTGCAAAGCAAATGATTGCCGCGATTATTCTTATCTTTCTTAACATAACTTTAAATTTTACCGTTAATTTTTAATTTCTCAACAAATTGATCAATTCTAAACATTTCTTCGTGAATTTTAATTCGTTGCGGACAATCTGAAAGACATTTCTGGCAGCCGATACAATGACTTGCTTGTCTAAGTTTAGGGACACTTCTGTCGTAGCCTATCAAAAAGGCACGGCGAGCTTTGCGATAATTTTCATCCTCAGAGTTTCTCGGAATTTTTCCTTCAGTCAGACATTTATTATAATGAGTAAATGTTGCCGGAATATCAATTCCGTAAGGACAAGGCATACAATATTGACATTCGGTACACGGGATGTAATCGGAATTCCGCATAAGTTCAGTTACGTGTGAAACAGCCTGCGCTTCCTGCGGGTTAAGCGGTTCTAAAGGAGAATAAGTTCTGATATTTTCTTGTAAGTGTTCCATATAAGCCATTCCGCTCAATACCGTCAAAATATTTTCCGGAGAACCTGCAAATCTGAAAGCCCAAGTTGCAGGAGAATCATCCGGACGAATTTGCTTAAATGTTTCCAATTGGTGATACCCTAATCTTGCAAGCCGGCCACCAAGTAACGGTTCCATAACAATAACCGGAATATTATGCTTTGTAAGTTCACTATAGAGGTGTTCGGCATTGAAATTCTGACCCGCCGGATTTCCCCAATCATAGTAATTTAGCTGAATCATTGCAAAATCCCATTTCACACCACAGGTAAGCATGTGATCAAAGACTTCAATATCTCCATGGAATGACCAGCCGAGATTACGAATTTTTCCCTTTTCACGTTCTTCAAGAAGAAAATCTAAAACTCCGTTATCGTAAAACCGACTTTTTAAATTTTCAATACCGCCACCACCAACAGAGTGAAGTAAATAATAATCAAAATAATCGGTTCTCAAATCTTCCATAGATTTTCTATAAATTGCTATAGAACCTTCACGCGAACGTGTATAAGCATCATTAGACTGGTTAGACATTTTTGTAGCCAGGAAATATTGATCACGGGGATGACGGCTAAGTGCTATTCCTGTAACTTTTTCCGACATTCCTCTTACATACCGCGGGGCTGTATCAAAATAATTAACACCATGTTCGATAGCATAATCTACCAATTGATTTACAGCTTCCTGATCTATAACACTTTCGCCGGTTTCGTTTGTGATCAGAGGCCAGCGCATACAGCCGTAACCCAGAAGAGAAACTCTATCCCCTGAATTGTGATTAGTTCGATAAGTCATTTGTCCTTTAGGAACTTCCGTCTTATCGTAAATTTTATTCTGAGATTTTTTATCCTTAAAGTTGCAGGCAGTTAAAGCCGCAGTTGTAGCAATTCCACCGCCGAAAACCTTTAGAAATTCCCGTCGATTTATGCCTTTCTTATCACTTTTCATTTTTTTTATTCCCGATTTAAATAAACATATTCACTTATTAGACCCTATTCAGTCATAATCTTTTTCGCCCATACTTCAACATCCTTTTGCATACCGGCAACTCTTGTTCCGAGAATTGCAATTCCTTCTTTAAATGTAGATTTCGAACAAAGTTTTTCCATATCATCAAAACAATTTGCCTTATCCCCGCCTCCATGAGTTACGAAAGGAACAACAATTTTTCCGGATAAATCATATTCGGATAAAAAAGAAGAAACCGGAGGTGCGATTGTACTCCACCAATTAGGAGAACCTACAAATATTATATCATAACTCGCAATGTTGTCAATCTTTGTTTTAAGCTCCGGTTTATAACCTTCGTTAATTTCCTTTTTTGCTTGCTCCGTACATTTTTTATATTCCTGCGGATAAGCTTCAACTGTTTGAATCTCAAAAATATCTGCATTTGTTACTCTTTGAATATGATTAGCAACCGCTTCTGTATTTCCCGAATGAGAGAAGTACACTATTAAAACTTTTTTAGATTCTTGTGCATTAGCATAAGTAATTAAACACGTTGTTATTAACAACAATAAAAATGTTTTTATTTTCATAATTAATTATTTAACTTATTTATATGTTTAATAAAATTTAAAATTAGCCTTGCAAATATACAAATAGAAAGTGATTTTAAAAATATTTTTTCATACAAAATCGTTTCATAGTTATTAATTAAAATATATAATTATGAAAAATTTAATTTTTGTTTTTACTGTATTAGCTGCTTTATTTACATTTTCAAGTTGTGAAAAGGTTGAATTTCCCGACGGCACGCCTAAAGCTATTGAGAAAAAAATTAAGGAGTTTAGCAAGGATGCTTGCGTCGGTGCAAAAGTAAGTGAATATTTATTCCAAGAGAAAGATGTTTATTTATTTGATAAAACCGCATGTATTACAGATGAACTTATTGATGTTTACGACAAAGACGGTAACCTATTAGGTTCTCTTGCCGGAATTTCCGGAAATGTAGAGTTGGAAGGAGTAAATTTTGAAGAAAACTCCAGCTTTGTAAAAGTTATTTGGGAAAAGAAAGAATAAATTTCTTTATTTACTTTTTCTCATCGGTAATTCAAAAACACTTATCTCACCATTCTGAATGCCTGAGACTTCCGCAACTAACGAATCATTATTAATTTTGCGATAAGATATCATTTGCGGAAAATCGTGTTGCAGATTTTCGAATTCCATTTTTTCTTCAGTAATTGATTTTAAAGGAAAAGTTATTGGCATATCATCATTATGTCCGGTAACTTTTGCCGTATAAAACAGATTATTATTTTCTTGTTTTATATTTATGTTTTCAAAAACCACAGTATCATTTCCTGCCAGCACATAACTCCGGCCTTTCAATTCATTGTTTGAGATTTTTTCCCATGATTCATAAGAAACCCCGCCGAAACCATCTTCAAACATCCAGGTTCCGATAAGCCATTCTACTTTTGAAACAGAATTTTTTTGTTTGCTACCACAAGAAGTGAAACAAACAAGTAAGGAAACTATAATAATACTCAGAATAAATTTTTTCATATTACTTATACTCAAAGAATAATTTTAAATTACAACTCATTATATGCATTTTCCAACCAGTCGAACCTTTGGTTGATCCAATTCTCAAGATATTTTACTTCGTCATTATATTTGGATAAAATAATTTCAAAATCTTCACTATCTTGTAAATACTTCCATTTTTGTTCATTATATATCGCCGATCTCTGAATAGTTAGAGCATTACTTAATAATGAATTAATTATTAAATTTTTATTAGATTTAAAATAATCAAATCTGGTTTTTACCATATTAACGAACTCCGGGTCGAGGAACATAATACTAATCCATTTGGAACCTTTTACCCAAAAATCATTTGGGGTAGCATCATAATAATCAAAATATCCGCATCCGAATCCGGTATCGAAATCCCACAGTGGTCCCATTTTTAATTTACCGTCAGGAGCTACAATATTCATATAACAACTCGACGTAAAAACAGCATCGGGATTTTTGGCTATTTCATTAATCAAATACCAATCGACAAAAGATTCAATATCTATATATTTTTTATATCCTGTTTCAGGATCAAGAAAATTATTACTATATAGAATATTTTCTATAAAAATAATATGATTTTTTATCCAGTTGTACCGTTCATCATTTTCTTCCACATCCGGAGCTTTAATTGAAAATAATACTCTATCGGTTTCAAATGTAACATCATCCTGTCCTATTTTATCAATAACATCAACCTCAATAATAAATCCGTCATCTGTGATATTAACTCTATTTTCATCTATTCTGATTTGCTCGGTAAGCTGATATGTTCCTTGATATTCCTCATTTAAATAAATTTCAAGAAATTGTGTTCTCGGGGTCCAGTCCAAAACACTTATTCTTCCCATCTCAAAAGCCACTTCATTTCTTAACATACTTTTATCCATATAATTAGCTAATAAGACCCAATGCTTACTCTCTGGAAATCCAAAAAAGGATTTTTTATCTTTAAATTTTATTCTATACGGTTTTTTTGGTTGTGTCCAAGTACTATTTCCTCTCCCTTTAATTTCCATATCTCCGGAAGCAATAATTTCCTCATTATCATTATTAAATATACTTATTTCAACAAATCCGTTGATATAAGTTTCTTTTGAATTAATCGGAGCTCCGTTTTCAGTGGCAATTTCCATTACAGGAAGATTTATTTCTTTATTAACAGGTTCTTTACAAGATGTAAAAAGAGAAACGAAAATAATAATAGGAATAGCTTTAAATGATTTCATTATTTTATTTTAATTAACATTATTAGTCTGATTAATAGTCGTTAATTGATTTTTATAAAACACATAATCTTAGTTTAAGATTTAGAATAATTATTCCATCGTTTTAAAGTCGGAAAATATTCTTTCATTACCCCTCTTGCTTCTTCAACCGTAAATTCTTTCGGAGAATCCTTATTAAACTCATTCAAATATTGAAGATTAAGTTCAATTACTTCATCCATAGTAAGATCATGGGTAAAATTACCATCTTTGAAGCAATAATGGCAATAATCTTCATTAATACTAAGATCTGCATTAGTGCCGAAATCTTCTTCCGTTTTCATCGGCATTCCACAACTTTGACAAACATGTTCATTCATATAATTATTTTTTTTGTTTATGGCATAATCATTTAATCTTTCACTACTTATCTTCCGTGATAGTTAAAATATATCCGTTATTGTCCATAATTGTAAACTCATCCGCTCCGTAAAAAGTTCTTTGTAATTCGCCAAGAAGATAAACCGAACCTTTTAGTTTTTCATAAAGTGTATGCATATTTTTTACTTTCACATAAAAAGTAATTGCAGATTTAGAAGGATTATATGACATGTTCGGAAATTCAACCTTCAAACTGTCCATATCTTGAAACATAATAACCGCATTTCCGTTTGAAAGCATAACCCACTGCAATTCTCCGGTTTCAGGAGCTTTCATTACAAGATTAAATTCTAAAATTTCGGTATAAAATCTTACGGTTTCATCTAGGTTTTCAACTCCTAAATTTGCTGTTAATGATTCATATTCTAAAGTTTTATTCATAATATTTTCATTTAAATTTAATATACAAAAATAGATAATTTGTTTAAATTTTGTGATTTAATAATCATTTTATACTAAATCTGACAGACAGGACAGTAATAAACTGTTCCGCCCATATAAGATTCCTTGACAATATTTACCCCGCAAACTTTACAGGGTTCTTTATAAGTCTTAGAAGACAGAATTGTTTTGTATCCTCCGTTTTTTCCGAAAAGATCTGTCTGAGTGTCACGGCCTCCTTTTATAGTCATCTCTTTTAAAGTTGATTTTAATGAATTGAATAAATCGTTCTTCTGATTCTCGGTAAGAGTAGATATTTTTCTTTTAGGATTGATTTTGGAATTGAATAAAATATCTTGTAAAACACCATTTCCAACACCGGGAATTCTTTGTTCTGTAGCAAGCAGTGCCTTTACGCTATAATCTTTCTTTGCTTCAAGAAATAATTCATTAAAAATATTAATATCGTATGATTCATCCAAAGGAGAAATACTATCAAAACTTAATTTATGATATTTATTATTAATGATTCCATCAGGATAAACTCCTATAAAACCGTACATAGCAATTGTAAAAATTAAGAAAGTATCATCACTAAAACCGATCAATAGCTGATAATTAGGTGGAATTTCATCTTTTTGACTACCATACTTTATATTAGTTCCATCACCTATATTAAGAATAGTATTATCGTCAAGAAATATATCTACGAACATTCCAAAAGCTTTTGCAGATTTAATAATCCTTTTTTCCAATAATTTATTGTATTCCAAAGGATCGCCATTATAAAAAGCAAACTTATGAGGTTTGGTAGCATTAAAAACATGATCTATCCTTTTTCCTGCTAAAGTTTCGTTTATTTGTCTTGATAAATTAATTGCTTCGGGTAATTCTATCATCTTTTTAAATTTTTACAAAGGTAAGAATTTAAAATATATTGAAATTGTCTTCTTTCGAAATGATAGTAAAAGTAATTTATATATTCACTAAGTAATTTTTGTACAAGAAACTTTGAAAGACTTATTTAATTTTTTAGAAAATATATTTGGGGATAATATTTAATTAGTTGTAATTCTCTGTATCGAAGCTATTTCATTGATTTGGATTAGGGGTAATACTTATATTATCTAAATCAACATCAACTATTTTACAAATTGAAAAAACCGTACATAAATTATAATAACATATTTTTTAATAACAACAAGTAATGCGGACATAATTATAATTCACTCAAGAATATAATCAAGATTTAATAAATCAATTGTTAAAATTCCTGTTCCCAATAATATTTTCGATATAAATTCCTAATTAATAAAAACCGATGTGTTTATTTAAGTAAAATCAGTCAGTAAAATTGATTCCCGTTACATTCCCTCACGGACCTATTCCTCACCATCATCCTTGGCAGCCTTAATCTGATTCTTAATTATATAAATCAAATCCGAATTCTCCTGCTGCAAATTCCTTACATGGT